>CALCPC010000506.1 GCA_937900975.1 uncultured Paracoccaceae bacterium | reverse complement strand
GCCGGCCCTCGGCGGCGCGCCGCTCGGCCCAAGCGGCGACCAGAAACAAAAGGCCGGCCTAGCCAAGGCAGATCAAAAGCAGCGTGGAGCGGTCGAGCATCCCGCCGCACCCCTAGCCGCGCGGCGGTGGACCGACCAGGCGGCGGGACAGCCGGGCGGTCAGCGCAATCAAAAAGGCCCATGCCGCAAAGAGGTAGAAATACGCGGCCGGGATGCCGAACGGGCGGCCGACCCAGCCGAACGCGTCGAGAAGCGGCGACACCAGCAGCAAAAGCCCCAGCACCGGCAGCGCCCGCGCCGCGTCCTCGCGCGCCCGGGCGCGCAGACGCGGATCCTCGCCGCCCCGGCTCACGCCGCGCCGATCAACCGCTCGACCGCCTCGACAACCTCGGCATTCGAAAACGGTTTGGTCATAAAGCTGGTCGCGCCAAGGTCGCTGGCGGTTTTGCGGTCTTGCGCTTGGCCCTTTGCCGTCAGCATCAAAACGGGTAGATCGGGATGGGCTCCGCCGCGCAGATCCTTCAAGATATCAAAGCCAGATCGGTTGGGCAGCATCACATCCAGGATCATCATGTCAAAGGGCCTGCGCCCCAACGCCTCCAACACCCGGCCGCCATCACGCTCCACCGCCACATCGAACCCTGCATGATCCAGAATGAACCGCAGCGCATCGGCGATGTTGGGCTCATCTTCCACAATCAGGACGTTGCGGCTCACCGGACCAATCTCCCCCTTCTGTGGTCATGCTGCCACTTGGCGGTATGATATCGGCGATTGTCCGTCTCTGTCACGCACGAATCTTGCTCGCGGCCTTACGCGCCGTCGCGCCCGGCCTCGCGTGCCAAGATCGCCGCGAGGCCGCGGAAATAGTCGGGGTAGCGCAAGCGAACGCCGAGCTCGGCCTTGATCCGGGCGTTCGAGATGCGCTTGTTGTCGGCGTAAAAACTGCGGGCCATGGGGGACAGCGGGGCGGTCTCGAAGGGCAGATCCGGCGGCTTTGGCAGGCCGAGAAGCCGTGCGGCCTCGGCGATGACATCTTGCGGCGGGGCCGGCAGATCGTCGGCCAGATTGTAGGCCTGACCCGGGTTCGGGCGGGCAAAGGATTGAAGCACCGTCTCGGCGATGTCCGCGACATGGATCCGGCTAAACACCTGACCCGGCTTTACGATCCGCCGCGCCGTGCCGTCGCGCATCCGGTCGAGCGCAGAACGGCCAGGCCCATAGATGCCCGCCAGCCGGAAGATGTGCAGCGGCAGGTCCCGCGTCTCGTAAAGCGTCATCCACGCGGCGTTCTGTGTCGCGCGCAGCCCGCCCCGATGGCCGCTTGGCACCAGGGGCGTGGTTTCGTCGACCCAAGCGCCGCCATGGTCGCCATAGACGCCGGTGGTCGACAAAAGCCCGGCCCAGGCAAGGCTTGGCAGGGGGGTGGTGTGCAAAAACGCGTGCGCCGCGTCGCCTTCGGCGGTTGGCGGCACGGAGGAGAGAACATGCGTGACGGTGCTCAGATCCGGCATCGGCCCGCCCGGCCAAAGCCAAGCATCGACCCCAGCCGCCGTCATCGCCGCGCAGCCCGCTTCGGTGCGCGCCGTGCCCGTGACCTGCCATGCGCGCCGATCAAGCCGGGCGGCCAGCGCCTTGGCCGAAAACCCAAAGCCGAGGGCCAGAAGGTGGGGCATGCGGGTATCCTTCCAAGGTCGGTCGAGATGGTGTAGCCCCGCAGGAACCACCGGGCGCCGGGATGTCCATAGACGAGGGGGCGGGCAGTGCGAAAGAGGGTGCGCGCGATTGCGCTTCTTGCGGGCGTCGGCGCGGCGTTGCCGGGTGCTTGTCTCGGGGAAGAGGAAACACTGGTTTTGCGCACGCTGGCTGAGTGCGCGCGGGCCTTGGACAAGGATCCCGCCGCTGCGCGGGAGGCCGCGGCGCGCGGGCGGGTTTTGGGGGACGGGGCGCCAGCGCGGAGTTGTGAGGCGTATGCGTTGGAGGCGCTCGGCGCTGAGCGGCTTGCGGCGGTGCGGCTTACGGACTTGGCGCAGGATCGCGGCGTTGTGCTTTCGGCGGCGGAGCGGGGCAAGCTTTTGGAGGAGGCGGCGGCGCTTTGGTCCGCGCTCGGTGCGCCGCAAATCGCGCGCGATGCGCTGGCCGCCGCGGCGCGGCTCGGCGCGCCGGTCGCAGGGGCGCTTGCGGCGGCGGAGGCGGAGCTTGGCAATTGGAGCGCTGTGCTGGCAGCCCTCGGGCCAGAGGACGCGGCGCCGGCGCTTCGGGTCCGCGCCTTGACCGAGCTTCGGCGCTGGTCGGAGGCACGGCAGGCATTGGCGGGGCTGGCCGGCCCGGCACACGATCTTGCGGCGGCGCGGCTTGCCTTGGCGGAGGGCGACCGCGCGACGGCTGGGCGCCGGTTGGCGGCGGTACCGCAGGACAGCGCTTGGGCGGAGGAGCGCCAGGCGCTGGTGCAAGCGCTCGCCGGCGCGCAGAGGACCATCCGACCGCGTCTGCGCGATGATGGCCTGCACGAAAACGGGAGATGACGCGCCCGACGCCCCAGTATCGGAAAGCTCATCAGTCTAGGGCGCGGGGCCCTGGCCGGGGGGGCGGTGCCAACGGCGCGTTCGCGCCGTCCGCGCGCAGGGCGCGCGGGTTCGGGCTTTGCCCGAACTGGCACCTTGCGCGCCGCTCGGACGGTCGCGCCCGGACCCGCCGGCTGCAGGTTTGCGTGAACGCCTCGGGCCCGCGATCCGCGCTTCCGCCGCCAAGGGCCAGGCGCTTCTGCAAGCCCCCCGCTCAAGGCGCGGATCGCACATCCTTTAGCCGCCCGGCCGCCCAGCGTGCTGCATCGGCCACAGCGGGATCGGCATCTTCGGTCAGCGCCGCAACCGACGGCGCCAGCCGCGCCTCGCCCGAATTGCCGATGGCATAGGCCACATTGCGCACCAAGCGGTCGCGTCCGATCCGTTTGATCGGCGAGCCGCGGAACACCTCCCGAAACCCCGCATCGTCGAGCTGAGCAAGATCGGCCAGCCGTGGCGCCGCCTGTTCCGCCCGCGCAGACTAGCGCGTCTCCCGCGCGCGG
>CALCPC010000505.1 GCA_937900975.1 uncultured Paracoccaceae bacterium | reverse complement strand
AGCGGAAGAGGCGCCGGAAGGCGTCGCCGCTGTCGGCGGCCCGGGTCTCGGCCAAGGTCGGCCCACCCTCTTCGGACACGCTGGCCACGCCCCACCGCTGCCCGGTCCAGGCCTGGAGCCGTGCGGCCAGACGCGAGACCAGATCCTCGGGCGCCGAGGCTGTCAGCGAGAACTCGATCAGCCCCGGGCGATAGCGCACCAGCCGCACCGCGGCCTCCACATCGACCAAAAGTTTCACGTCGCGTTTTGACCGGATCAGCGCGACCACATCGTCAAAGGTCTCGAACGGCGCAAAGGGCGCGGGCGGGCTGTGCGCGGCCGGGGCGGGCGGTGTTGACGTGGCAGGCATCGGCTGCTCTGCGGCCGTATCCGGCTGCTCTGCGGCCAGCCGCAGCGCTGCGCGGGGCGGCGATGGCGCCGGTCCCGATGCTGGGGAAGATGGCGGTGCCGGTGCCGGTGCCGGTGACAGGGAAGACGCGGGCGGCGGTGCCGTCCCCCGAGCGCCAGGGGGCACGGCCCGCGCATCCCCCTGCCCCCGCGCGCCACCGCCGCCGCCCGGCGCGCCTTCTAGCCGCTGGACAAGATCGCCCGGCGTCGGCAGATCGGCCACGTAGCAAAGCCGGATCACCGCCATTTCGGCCGCCATCATCGCATTGGGCGCAAGCGCCACTTCTTCAATGGCCTTCAACACCATCTGCCAGGCGCGCGACAAAACCGGCATCGCCAACCGCTCTGCCAAAGAAAGCCCCTGCGCCCGCTCCTCCGCCGCCACTGTCGGGTCGGCCGCCACTTCGGGGGCAATCTTTACGACCGAAAGCCAATGCGCGACCTCCGCCAAATCGCGCAGCACAACAGCCGGATCGGCACCATCCGCATATTGCCCCGAAAGCTCTGCCAACGCGCCCGCGGCGTCGCCGGCCATGATCAGCGCAAAAAGATCCAAGACCCGCGCCCGGTCGGCCAGGCCCAGCATCGCGCGCACATCCTCGGCCGTCGCCGCCCCCTGTCCGCGCGCGATCGCCTGGTCAAGCAGCGACAGCGCATCCCGCATCGACCCTTCGGAGGCCCGCGCAATCAGACCCAGCGCCGCCGCCCCGATCTCCACCCCCTCACGCCCGGCAAGCTCCGCCAAATAGGCGACCATCACCTCAGGCTCGATCCGCCGCAAATCAAAGCGCTGACACCGCGACAAAACCGTGACCGGCACTTTGCGGATTTCGGTCGTGGCGAAGATGAACTTCACATGCGCCGGCGGCTCTTCCAACGTTTTCAGAAGCGCATTGAACGCGTTCACCGACAGCATGTGGATCTCGTCGATGATGTAGACCTTGTAGCGCGCCGAGGCGGCGCGGTACCGCACGCCATCGATGATCTCGCGGATATCGCCGACGCCGGTCCGGCTGGCGGCATCCATCTCCATCACATCGACATGGCGCCCCTCGGCAATCGCCTCACAAAACGCGCAGACACCGCAGGGCGCCACCGTCGGCCCGCCGGTGCTATCGGGTCCCACGCAATTCAACCCTTTGGCCACAATCCGCGCGGGCGTCGTCTTGCCGACGCCGCGAACCCCGGTCAGGATAAAGGCATGTGCGATCCGATCCGATGCGAACGCGTTGCTCAGCGTGCGCACCATCGTCTCCTGCCCCTTCAGGTCGGCAAAGGTCGCTGGCCGGTATTTTCGGGCCAGAACCCGATAGGCAGGGGCGGTGTCGGCGGCGGATGGATCGGACATGTCTGTCGGTATCGCGATTCGCACGACAGCGAAAGCCGGCGTATGACAGCGGGGACCGGCGCTACACGTGGAAAAAGTTCAGGCAAAAAGCAGTTTCTGATGTTCACCGGCGCCCGGCTGCTCTATCGCCGGACCAAAGGACCTTGAGTGATGTCAGAGCTGCCGTTTTACGCCATCGCCCCCGCCATAGACGCGATACCCCCCGCCCAGTTCCCGGGCCCGCCGATCGCCGTTCCCATCGGCCCGGCCGGGCGGATGGCGCTTGCCGGCACGCCGCTGGGCAACGGGTTTCTGAACGGTACGGCAGAGGTCGTGCTTGGCGCGCGCCGCCTCACGCTCACCAAGATCAGTGCCGGCGGTCGGGATTATTACGCAGCCTCCGACGGGCACGCGCTGCCAACGCTCGACGCCGGGCCGGCGCTGGCCAGGGCGCTTGGCGGCGCGGGGTTTGGCACCGCCGAGGGGCTGGTGCTGGGGTTTGGCCGCGGCACGACGATCCGCTGCGATGTCGGCGAAGTCCGGGTGGAACATCTTGAGCCCGGCCATCGCTTGATCACCCGCGACAGCGGCACGCTGCCCTTGCTTTGGCGGGGCAAGATCAGCGTTGCGACCACCGGCGATCTGATGCCCGTGCGCGCAGCACCGTGGAGCTTCGGCGCCTGGCCCACGGCGCCGCTTCTGATCGCCCCCGAACAGCGTATCGCCTTCGACGATTGGCAAGGCGAGGTGCTTTTCGGGACCGAGCATGTCACCGGCACCGCCGCGTCGCTCGTCGTGACAGAGCGGGTGCATTACGCCGAGGATTTAAGCCAGGTGGAGTATCACGTCCTGATGCTAGAGCGGCCGGCGATCATCTACGCCAACGCGGCGCCATGCGAAAGCTTTGCGCCACAAAATATTGATCTTGAGAGACTGTTCCCAGAATTTCGGGCCAGCGCCGAAGCGGCCATCGCCCAAACCGGCACCCCGTATCCAGGCTCGATCTACCCGCATGCCTCGGACACCGAAATCCGCGCGATCCTCGGTCGGTGGTAAGCGGCCAGCGCACAGTGCGCGCGGGCTTGGGTGAGAGGTTGGACAACGACCCAAGCGGGACCCGTTACGGCTGCTTCCTTTCGGATCTGACCGGGTTGGCGGGGCGCTCGCCCGCACCAACCTCTCAACCCAAGATCTAGTCGCCAAGCGCTGCCAACGCAAGAGCCACCCAACCGTCATCGGACGTCTCCAACCCCGAGGCGGTCATCCGCCCCCTGCCACCTGCCTAGGGCCACCCTCATCACCCGCGGGCAACGCGCCCCGGGGCCGGCCAGTTTGCGGCGCCCCAGCGCCGCTGCCATCTCCGCGGCTTTGCGCGCCCCGCCCGCCGCGCCAAGAAGCGGCCGCAAATTGCGATACACGTCGGGTCCCAACCGCACTAAGACTGAAACTCCCCGGCCTCTTCCCTGGCCAAGACCCCCGCCTGTCGAAGCGCGTCTTTCGAAAGCCCGCCGATGTCCCACCGCCCCCCGATCACCTTCACGGCTGCAACGCTAGACCGGGCCGCGCATCTGCGCGCGCCGGACGCGCAGGCCCGGCTTTGGGCCGACCCCCGCGCCCGCGCGCTGGCGGTCTGGTGTGGCAAGCCGATGATGGCGCCCGAGGCGGCGGGCGCGCTGGGCCTGGTGTGGCTGCCAACCGCCGCGCCGGTTCTCGCCCACAATGTTGAGGCGCCTATCTTTCTTGGCCTCGACGCGGGCGCGCCGCGGTTTGCGTGCGATGTCTCCGCTTGGGACGATCCCGCGGCCGACAGCGCCGAACTGCGTCAATTCATCGACAAAAGCGGAAACCGGCATCCCAGCTTCGCCGCCGGGGAGCAGTTTCTTGACCTGCGCACGATGATGGCGCGCCTCAAGCCCGACGACGCCGCCCATGCCGCCGGCGCCCGCGGCATCATCGCTTGGCATCAAACCCACCGCTTTTGCGCCCGCTGTGGCGCGCCCAGCCTGCCCGATCTTGGCGGTTGGAAACGCCACTGTCCCAGTTGCGGTGCCAGCCATTTTCCGCGCACCGACCCCGTCGTCATTATGCTCATCACCCATGGCAACGACGTTTTGCTGGGCCGTTCTCCCGGCTGGCCGGCCGGCATGTACTCGCTTTTGGCCGGTTTCATGGAGCCCGGTGAGACGATCGAGGCTGCGGTCCGCCGCGAAGTGATGGAGGAGGCAGGGCTCGGCGTCGGTGCTGTCCGATATCTGGCCAGCCAACCCTGGCCGTTTCCCGCCAGTCTGATGATTGGCTGCCAGGGCGCCGCGCTTGACCGGGCCATCACCCGCGATCCGGTCGAGCTTGAAGACGCGATCTGGGTCCCGCGGGAGCGGATTTTAGAAACCCTCGACGGCTCGGACGAAACGCTGCGTCCAGCGCGCCAAGGTGCGATTGCGCGCGCGCTTTTGGAGGGCTGGCTGGCCGACGATCTGCATTTCCCGGCCTGACGGCCCCCGCCACCCTCGGCAGAGCCGCGGCAGGGCCGCGCAGCGCCGCCGCCAAGGCGCCGGAAGGCCCGCCTCTCCAAAGATCGCCCCATCCGTGGCGCATGGCGCGGCGCGCGCGGCCGCCAATCCCGCCCGGCCGACGCCGCGGCGCAAAGGCGCTACCCCTCGGTTTGGCGCAGGGCGGAGGCGGGATAGACGCCAAGGATGGTCAGGCGCGATGTAAAATAAGCCAGTTCCTCCAGCGCCCGCGCGACCGGCGGATCCTCTGGATGTCCTTCAACTTCCGCAAAAAACTGCGTCGCCGTGAAGGAACCGTCGACCATGTAGCTTTCCAGCTTGATCATA
>CALCPC010000504.1 GCA_937900975.1 uncultured Paracoccaceae bacterium | reverse complement strand
CCGCCGGGGCGTCGGCCGCTTCCTCCAACCCCAGCGCCCAGTCAAAAAAGATCGAGCGGCAATCAGCCGATGTTATGCCCTCGATCCGGTAAGCCTCCGCGATCAGGCCCCGGGGGTCGAGCATGTGCAAATCATCTGTCATTGCCGCGTCCTTTTGTCCTCTCCCGCCCGGTAGCGCGAAGCGGCGGCCCCGGCAAGGGCCTTGTCCTTTGCGGCGAAGCGGGATTGGATGTCGGAGTTGGGACCGGATCTATGTTTCGCTTTATTCACAGCGCAGACCTTCACCTTGGCCGCCGCTTTGCCAACCTGGCGGGAAGCGCGGCACCAGGCCATCCCGCGGCTCGCCGCCGCCGCGCGGACAGCGGGGGCGGCCCATATCCTGTTGGCTGGCGACACGTTCGACACCGCGACCCCATCCCCCGGCGTGCTCCGCCACGCGCTGCAGGCAATGGCGGCGGAGGCCCCGCAGACCTGGTGGCTTCTGCCCGGCAACCACGACAACCTAGCGGAGGGCGAGGCGCTTTGGGATCGGATTGAGGCGGACGCCCCCCCCAACGTGCGGGTCCTGCGCGACGGCGCGCCCGGCGCGCTGGAGGCCGGCGCGATGCTTTTGCCAGCGCCGGTAGAGCGCCGGGCGATGGGCTACGATCCGACCGCGTCGCTTGGGGCGGTGGCGACACCGCCGGGCACTCTGCGTATTGGCCTGGCGCATGGCGGCGTGACCGATTTTGACGGCAGCGCGGGGCACATCCCGCCGGACCGGGCCAAGCGGGCTGCGCTCGACTATCTGGCGCTTGGCGACTGGCACGGACGGCGCGCGATCGGCCCGCGCACACAATATTCGGGCAGCCCCGAACAGGACCGGTTCCGCCACGGTCGCCGCGGCGTTTGCCTGTCGGTCGCGCTTCCCGGCGTGGGGGCGGCGCCGGAGGTGGTGGAGATCGAGACGGGTGCGTTTCTTTGGCAAGACCTCGACATCGCGCTGCGCCCGGAAACCGACCCGGCGGCGGCGCTGACCCGCGCGCTCCCGCGGGAGCGGCGGCGCGAGACGCTTTTGCGCGTGCGACCGGTGGGCTGGATGCGCCTTGCGGCCAGCATCGAACTCAGCGCCGCGCTGGCCGCCGAAGCGCCCGATTTCGCCTATTTCGAGCCGCGGATGGACGCCATAGCCACCGAGGTTGAGGCCGGCGATCTCGACGCCATCGACCGGGCCGGTGCCCTTAGGCACGCGGCGGCGCAGCTTCACGAAGAAGCCGCAGATCAAAGCCGCGCCGCAGCGGACCGGGCCGTGGCGGCGGCGGCGCTGCGACGGCTTTACGCCTATGTGCAGGAGGTTGACGGGTGAGGCGAACGGCAACCTCTCACCTCTGCCCTTACGGCCCGCGATCACGGCCAGGGCACGCGCGCAGCGGCCCGCGCGTCGCGACCGGTCCGCGCGGCGGCCAAGATCGTCCGGGCGGCAGCCGAGGCCCTTGGCCAGCGCAGCGCAGCGCAAAGCCCCCGCGGGTGGCCCACAGCAGGGCACCGGCCCTCAGCGCCGCCGCGACGGCTTTACGCTTACGTGCAGGAGGCTGACGGATGAGGCGAACGGCAACCTCTCACCTCTGCCCTTACGGCCCGCGATCACGGCCAGCGCCCGCGCGCAGCGGCCCGCGCGTCGCGACCGGTCCGCGCGGCGGCCATGATGGTCCGGGCGGCAGCCGAGGCCCTTGGCCAGCGCAGCGCAGCGCAAAGCCCCCGCGGGTGGCCCACAGCAGGGCACCGGCCCTCAGCGCCGCCGCGACGGCTTTACGCTTACGTGCAGGAGGCTGACGGATGAGGCGAACGGCAACCTCTCACCTCTGCCCTTACGGCCCGCGATCACGGCCAGCGCCCGCGCGCAGCGGCCCGCGCGTCGCGACCGGTCCGCGCGACGGCCATGATCGTACGTGCGGCAGCCGAGGTAACTGGCGACGGCCGCGCGGCGCAGAGCCCCCGCCAAACGCCCATAGCGGGGCGAAACCGGCCCCCAGCGCCATCCCCGTGGGCCTATGCTGCGGCGTCATCGGCGGCGTCGGACGCGCCCCGCGCACCCTTGCCCGCAGCGCTGCGCCATGAAGCTGCGCAGCATCCGGCTTAAGGATGTCCGACGCTTTGTTGCGCCCGTCCGCGTGGGCCCATTTGTCGACGGGCGCAACCTGCTTGCCGAACCCAATGAACACGGCAAATCGACCCTGTTCGATGCGCTCCAGGCGGTTTTCTTTGTGCCGGCAACAGGCCGGAGCCAGGCCGTTCAATCCCTGCAGCCCCATGCCGGCGGTGCGCCCGAAGTTTGGGTGGATGTCGAAACGCGGGACGGACCCATTGAGATCCGCAAACGCTGGCTCCAGAAACCGCGCGCTCAAATTCATCGGCAGGGCCGCCTGATCGCCCAAGCCGACGCCGCAGAGGCCTGGCTCGCCGCGCAGCTTGGGCCCGAGCGAGAGGGCGGACCCGCCGGGCTTCTTTGGGTGCGACAGAGCCAAGCGGGGTGGGAGACGGGCAGCAAAGGCGCGCGCGAGGACCGTTTGGCGGTGCGGCGCGACCTGCTCTCATCGGTGCGGGGGGAGGTTGAAACGATGACCGGCGGTCGCCGGATGGACGCAGTGCGGACGCGAT
>CALCPC010000503.1 GCA_937900975.1 uncultured Paracoccaceae bacterium | reverse complement strand
GTCCGCACCGCCCTTATCGCGCGCGGGATGCGTCATTTTGCCGGCCAGATGCATGTCTACCGGGGCGACACAGCGCGGCCTGCCCGCGACACCATCATCACCGACGCCGACTATACCGTCGAGCCGGACGACGAGCCGCCCGCGCGACCCGGTCGCTCTGGCTGGACGCGACCGGAGTGACGGGATAAAGCCTGCCGCAATCTGCAACCCAAAGGGATTTCCATGGCCGAAGAAAGCAACACCGGAGCGGCGCAAGCCGCGCAGCCGCGCCTTCAGGTGCTGAACCAGTACATTCGCGATCTCTCTTTCGAGAACGTGGCCGTGCAAAAAGGCGGCCCGAAAGAGGGTAAGCCAGAGGTAACTGTCCAAGTCGCGCTCGACGCCAACAAAAAATCCGACAACGTGTTCGAGGTTGTCACCAAAACCAAGATCGAAAGCAAAATCGCCGATGACGCGATTTTTATCCTAGAGCTTGAATATGCCGGCCAGTTCCGGGTCGAGAACGTGGCAGAGAACCAGCTTCACCCCTTTCTCCTGATCGAATGTCCCCGGATGCTGTTCCCGTTCTTGCGGCGGATTGTCAGCGATGTCAGCCGCGACGGGGGTTTTCCACCGCTCAACCTGGAAAACATCGACTTTTTGGCCCTTTATCGCCAGGAAATCGCCCGGCGCCAGGCCGCGCAAAAGGCCGAGGCCCCGATCAGCTAAACCCGGCGCAGCGCGGGGCCGTTCCGCTAGGCGCCGCCGCGCCACAATGGCGCATCGCCCAGGGTTTCGACAAAGGCGTCATGCGCCGACCGCTCTGCCGCTGTCAGCCGCGGCGGCAACGGCTTGGGGCGCTGACGCACCGGCGCCGCGATGGTCTGGCCTTTGTCCGCCTCAGCCGTCAGGCTGAGCGCAAAGTCCGGTTGGCGTCCGCCGATCAGCTCCAGATACACCTCTGCAAGGATCTCACTGTCAAGGAGCGCGCCGTGTTTCTCGCGGCCCGAATTGTCGACCCCGAACCGCCGGCACAATGCGTCGAGAGAATTCTGGGCGCCCGGAAACCGCCGACGGGCAATCCCCAGCGTATCCAGCGCTTGGCTCGACGGCAGCCGGGGATGCCCGGCCCAGGCCAATTCCGCGTTCAAGAACGCCATGTCAAAGGCGGCATTGTGAATAACCAGCGTCGCATCCCCGACAAAACTCCGAAACGCATCGGCGATGTCGGGGAAGCGCGGCTTATCGGCCAAAAAATCATCGCCGATCCCATGGACAGCGAACGCCTCTGCCGGCATCGGTCGGTCTGGATTGATATATTGGTGAAAGGTCCGCCCGCTCGGCATGTGGTTCAGCAACTCCACACAGCCGATCTCCACCACACGGTGCCCCTCCTCGGGCTTTAGCCCGGTGGTTTCGGTGTCGAGCACAATTTCACGCATCATCGGCCCCTTGGATATCGTTTAGAATATCATCGACCGCGCTGCGGGCCGCATCAAGCCCAAGGCTGGTGTCGATGACATAATCCGCGCGCCGGCGCTTCTCAGCATCCGGCATTTGCCGCGCCAGGATTGCAGCGAACGCCGCCCCCGTCATGCCAGGACGCGCCAAAACCCGCGCCCGTTGCACCGCTTCCGGCGCGGTGACGACCACAGTTTTGTCGCACCAACGATCCCCGCCCGTTTCAAAAAGAAGCGGCACATCGCAAAGCACGATGCCGCCATTGCCCGCCAAAAACGCGGCCCGGTTCGCCGCCACCAGCGGGTGGATCGCGGCCTCAACTGCCAGCCGCACACTGTCATCTTCAACGATGGCCGACCGCAACACGGCGCGGTCCACGCGGCCAGCGACCGCCGCCTGCGGCAGGATCTGAGCGATCGCCGCAACCCCCGCGCCGCCCGGGGCATAAAGGTCGTGCACCACGCGGTCCGCGTCCCAGCCCGGCACGCCCCGATCCGCGAACACTCCCGCCGTCGTCGACTTGCCCATAGCGATGGAGCCGGTCAGCCC
>CALCPC010000502.1 GCA_937900975.1 uncultured Paracoccaceae bacterium | reverse complement strand
GCCTCGGTCGCCACAAACTGATGCCAGTGTCCGAAAGGCCCTTTCATGGCGCATGAAAAAAACCACGACTACCACATCCTCCCGCCCAGCCCATGGCCCTTTGTCGGCGGTGTTGGCGCGTTCATCCTGCTGCTGGGCGCCGTGCTCTTCTTTCACGGGATCACGCCTTATGTGATGATCGCGGGTTTCGGGATCATCTTTTACACGATGTATGCCTGGTGGTCGGACGTTGTCGCGGAAAGCCGCGTGGGCGATCACACGCCGGTTGTCTCGCTTGGCCTGCGCATGGGCTTTATTATGTTCATCATCTCCGAGGTGATGTTTTTTGCCGCCTGGTTCTGGTCCTTCTTCAAGCATGCCATCTATCCGATGGACCCAACCGGTCTAAGCCCCGGGATCGATGGGGTTTGGCCGCCGGCGGGGATCGAGACCTTCGATCCCTGGCACCTGCCGCTGATCAACACGCTGATCCTGATCTTGTCGGGTTGTGCCGCAACCTGGGCGCACCACGCCATCGTGCATGAAAATGACCGGGAACAGTTCAAATGGGGTCTGATCCTGGCCATCGCGCTGGGTGTGATTTTCACGGCCTTCCAGGCCTATGAGTACAGCCATGCGGCGTTTAGCTTCGATGGCAACATCTACGGCGCCAACTTCTTTATGGCGACCGGCTTTCACGGCTTCCATGTCATCATCGGCACGATCTTCCTGGCTGTCTGCCTCTTCCGGGCCTATGCCGGGCACTTTACCCCGGAAAAGCACATAGGGTTTGAGGCCGCGGCTTGGTATTGGCACTTTGTCGATGTCGTATGGCTCTTCCTCTTCTTTTCGGTCTACATCTGGGGTGGCTGACGCTGCCGATACCCGACGCGGTTTAAGGGGCGGGATTATCCTGCCCCTTTTCTTTGGGCTGGGCGGCTTTGCGATCCTGGTTTGGCTTTGCCTGTGGCAAATCCAGCGGTTGGAGTGGAAAGAGGCGCTGACAGCAGAGGTCACGGCCCGCGCTGCCGGGCCTGAGATGCCGCTGCCCACCGCCACAAACCCAGAACGGGACCGCTATCGACCCGTGTTTGCGACGGGCCAGATTGCGCCAAACGCGCTGTTCGTGCTGACCTCGCAACGGTTCGAGGGCCCGGGCTTCCGCGTGATCTCTGCGTTCGAGACCGATGGCGGCCGTCGCATCCTGGTCGACCGGGGCTTTGTGCCCGAAGCGGCCAAAGAGGCGACGCTTCCCAGCGGTCCGATGCGCCTGGCCGGAAACCTCGACTGGCCGCGGGAGCGCGATTTTTTCACGCCAGAACCGAATTTGGAGCGCAACATCTGGTTCGCCCGCGATGTTGCAACGATGGCAGAGGCCCTTGGCACAGAACCGCTTTTGCTGGTTGCGAGAACGCAAACGGGGGCGGGCGGTCCGCGCCCGATCCCGGTGACGGTGCGCCTGGTCAACAATCACCTTCAATATGCCATCACCTGGGGTCTGATGGCCGCGGCGTGGCTTGCCATGACGGTTCTTTTGACTTTACGTATCCGCTCCACGCGCTGAAAGGTCCCCGTCATGCGATATGTCTCCACCCGCGGAACTGCGCCGGTGCTGTCGTTTGAGGACGCGATGTTGTCGGGCCTCGCGCGGGACGGTGGGCTTTATGTGCCGGAAACCTGGCCCCAGCTGTCGCCAGAAACGATCCGCGGTTTCGCGGCCGCGCCTTATGAGGACGTGGCGCTAAGCGTGATGGCGCCCTTTATCGGCGACGCCTTTAGCGAGGAAGAGTTTCGCGCCATGATCGCCCGGGCCTATGCGGGCTTTGCCCATGGCGCGCGCTGCCCGCTGGTGCAACTCGCGCCCAACCACTGGCTGCTAGAGCTTTTCCACGGCCCGACGCTGGCCTTCAAGGATGTGGCGATGCAGCTGATCGGACAGATGTTCGAGACAGCGCTGGCGCGTGCCGGGCGGCGCGTGACCATCGTTGGCGCGACCTCTGGCGACACGGGGTCCGCTGCGATCGAGGCGTTTCGCGGCCTTGGCGCGGTCGATGTCTTTATCCTCTATCCCGACGGTCGTGTCTCGGACGTGCAACGCCGGCAGATGACCACGCCGGGTGAGGCGAATGTCCATGCTCTCGCGCTCGACGGCGATTTCGACGCCTGCCAGGCGCGGCTCAAGGACATGTTCAACGACCACGCCTTCCGCGAAGAGGTTGGGCTGGCCGGCGTCAACTCCATCAACTGGGCGCGGGTGCTGGCGCAGGTGGTCTATTTCTTCACCGCTGCCGCAGCACGCGGCGCGCCGGACCGCGCCGTCAGCTTCACTGTGCCGACCGGTAATTTCGGCGACATTTTCGCGGGCTATGTGGCCAAGCGGATGGGGCTTCCCATCGACCGTTTGGTGATTGCGACCAACCAAAACGACATCCTCCACCGCACATTGGTCGACGGCGCACACCGCAAGGAGGGGGTCCGCCCCTCCATCTCCCCCTCCATGGACATTCAGGTGAGCTCCAACTTCGAACGCCTTCTCTTCGATCTCTATGACCGGGAGGGGCCGGCCATCGCGCAACTGATGTCGGAACTTGGCACCAATGGCGGTTTTACGCTGTCGCAAGGGGCGGTTGCGGCATTGCGGGCGGAGTTTGCGTCGGGCCGCGTCGGTGAGGATGAGACGCTGTCGGCGATCCGCGATTGGCACGCGCGCACGGGCGAGACGCTGTGCCCGCATACGGCCGTCGGCGTGGCCGTCGCCGAAACCGTCCGCGACCCCGCCACGCCGATGATCACCCTGGCCACGGCGCATCCCGCAAAGTTTCCCGACGCGGTTGAACGGGCCATCGGCACCCGGCCCGCGTTGCCGCCGCATATGGCGGATCTTTTCGACCGGTCGGAGCGCGTGACGCGGGTTCCCGACGATCTTACAGCGCTAGAGACGCTGATCCGGGAGGCACGACCATGACAGAGCGGATCCATCGCATGCCCAACGGGCTGCGCATCGTGACAGAAGAGATGCCGGGCCTGGCCTCCGCCGCGCTTGGCGTCTGGGTCGATGTCGGCTGTCGGCATGAGCGGGCAGAGCAAAACGGCATCGCCCATTTCCTTGAAGACATGTCGTTTATGGGCACGCGGCGGCGTTCCGCGCTCGACATCGCGGAGGCGATCGAGGATGTGGGCGGCTATATCAACGCCTACACCAGCCGCGAGATGACGGCCTATTATGCCCGCGTGCTTGGCGACGACGTGCCGCTGGCCATGGACGTGATTGCCGATATTCTGACCGAGCCCGCGTTGGAGCCGCGCGAGATTGAGGTGGAGCGTGGCGTGATCCTGCAGGAAATCGGCCAGGTCCACGATACGCCCGACGATGTGATCTTAGACTGGCTGC
>CALCPC010000501.1 GCA_937900975.1 uncultured Paracoccaceae bacterium | reverse complement strand
CTCGGCGAACAGCGCGTCCTCGGCCTTCAGCTCCTCCACCACCTCCAACCAGGCGGATTCGAACGCGGACAGTTGGTCGGGCGTCCACTGCTTAATGGTCACGCCGCGGTTTTCCACATTGTCGACCATGGCGGGGAAGTTCAGCGCCTCACCCTCGGCGAAGTTGTCGGTGATGTTGGCCATGCACGCGACTTCGATCTGACGCTGCGCCCGCTCATCCAGATCGTTCCAGCGGTCTTTGTTGATCAAAAGCTCGAACAAGGTGGAGGGCTGGTGCCAGCCGGGGAAATAGTTGTATTTCGCGATGTTATAGAAGCCGAGCCGTGCATCCACGATGGGCATCGAGAATTCGGTCGCGTCGATGGCGCCCCGCTCCAGCGCCGGGAAGATATCGCCTGCGGCCAGCAGCGAGGTCGAGACGCCCAGCTTTTGCATCACTTCGGCGCCGAGGCCGAAAAAGCGCATGTTCAGACCCTGCAGATCGTCGAGCGAGGTGATTTCTTCCTTAAACCAGCCAGAGGTTTCCGGCGCGTAGATACCGCAGAGCGTGACGTGAACGTTATAGCCGTTCTCATCGTACATTCTCTGCATCAGATCGTGGCCGTCGTCATACATCATCCAGGCCAGCATCTCACCCGGTTCGGGTCCGAACGGCACCGCGGCGAAAAGGCCGGCGGCGGTCATTTTGCCCTGCCAGTAGCCAGAGGTGGTGTAGGCCGCGTCGACCGAGCCGTTGGAGACCGCATCCAGCGCTTCCAGCGTCGGCACCAGCTCGCCCGGATCGAAGTGCTCAACCTCAACGCTCTCCGAGATGCCGTTGATCTTTTCGACAAAGTTCACCGCGGCAGTGCCAAGGATCGGCAGGTTCTTCCCGAAGGCCGAAGTCATCTCAAGCACCTCTTGTGCCGAAGCCGGCACAGCAAGGCTGGCAACGAGCGCCGTGCTGAGCATGAGATTGCGTTTCATAAAATTTCCTCCCGTTAAGTCGATCACACGCCCGCGTGCCGTAAGGCCCGATCTTTTGACCGCGTTGCGCACGGCGGAACGCGTGCACCGTATTCGGCTGCCTCTGACATTGGAACCGGTAATTTTATTAGGGGGACGAAATCTAATAATGTATACATTGCATGTCGCAAAGGCGACAAAAACGGGCCTTCTCCAGTGGCGCGTTGGCGCGCTTTGCCTGCGCAGCGACCGAAAAACGCCGGTCAGGACGGGTTTTTTGTCCGCCAGGCCGCCGCGGAGCCCTGGCGGGTTTACACCCTGCGGGCTTGCTGTTTACGGTTCTGCCGTCCAGGGCAGCGGAAGACGGCCCAAACGTGAAAACAGGGTGAGTGGATGGCGACGGCAAACGACGCCTTTGTGGCGTTTGATAGCGTCCAGAAGAGCTATGACGGCGAGACGCTGGTCGTCAAAGACCTGAACCTATTCATCGATAAGGGGGAGTTTCTGACGATGCTCGGCCCCTCCGGCTCTGGCAAGACCACCTGCTTGATGATGCTGGCCGGGTTTGAGACGGCGACCCATGGCGAGATCCGGCTTGATGGCACGTCGATCAACAACATCCCGCCCCACAAACGCGGCATCGGGATGGTGTTCCAAAACTATGCGCTGTTCCCGCATATGACCGTCGCGGAAAACCTCGCCTTCCCGCTCGACGTGCGCAAGATCGACAAGGCAGAGAAGGACGCAAAGGTGGCCCGCGCGCTTGACATGGTGCAAATGGGTGCCTTCGGCGGGCGGCGTCCCGCACAGCTTTCCGGCGGCCAGCAACAGCGCGTGGCCTTAGCGCGCGCCCTGGTTTTTGAGCCCGATCTTGTGCTGAAAGATGAGCCGCTGGGCGCGCTCGACAAACAATAGCGCGAACACATGCAGTTCGAAATCAAGCATATCGCCGACAGTCTGGGGATCACGGTGGTCTATGTGACCCACGACCAGACCGAGGCACTGACCATGTCGGACCGTGTTGCCGTCTTCAACGACGGGCGGATCCAGCAACTGGCGCCGCCCGATGCGCTTTATGAGGCGCCGGAAAACAGTTTCGTCGCGCAGTTTATCGGCGAAAACAACACGATGGCGGGGGAGGTGCTAGAGATCGCCGGCGGGGTGGCGCAAGTGCGGCTCGACAGCGGTGACATCATCGACACGACCCCCGTCAATGTGCGCGGAAAGGGCGACCGCACCCGCGTCTCGATCCGGCCCGAGCGGGTCGAGGTCAACCCGACCACATTGGGCGCCGAGGCGCACACGCTTAAGGCGACAGTGCGTGAGTTCATCTATATGGGCGACGTGTTTCGCACCAAGCTAAGCGTTGCGGGCAATGACGAGTTCATCGTCAAAACCCGCAACCGCGCAGGGCAAGAGCGTCTGGAGCCCGGCCAAACGGTCGAGATCGGCTGGCTGCCCGAAGATTGCCGCGCGCTGGACGCGTGAGCGCAGGACCGCGACGGCCGCCCCGGGCCCCGCGGTCGGACAACGATACGGGACATCGACAACAGGAGACTGCAATGACCCTTAAACGTGCACTTCTCGCCTCCGCGGCGCTGCTTGCGGCGCCGGTGGCACTCGCCGATGGCCATATGGCCAGCGAAATTACCCTGGTCAGCTGGGGCGGCGCGTATCAAAACAGCCAGGTCAAGGCCTATGCCGAGCCCTATGCCGAAATGACCGGCGTCAATTTCGTCTATGACGAAAGCTCGGCCGAGGCGGTGGCGAAGCTGCGCGCCATGGACGAGGCCGGCAACATTACTTGGGATGTCGTCGATGTCGTCGCCGCTGACGCGATCCGTCTGTGCGACGAAGGTCTGGCGCTGGAGATCGATCACGACGAGATGCTGGCTGCGGCCCCGGACGGCACCTCTGCCTCGGACGATTTCGGCGATCTGATCGTGTCGGACTGCTTCGTGCCGCAGAGCGTCTATTCGACAACGTTCGGCTATCGCACCGATCTGGTCGGCGACACGCCGCCGACGGATGTTTGTGCCGTCTTCGACCTCGACGCGTTCCCCGGCAAGCGCAGCCTTGAAAAACGCCCCATCGCCAACATGGAATGGGCGCTGATCTGCGACGGTGTGGACATTGCCGATGTCTACGATGTACTGGAAACCGAAGAGGGTCAGGCCCGCGCCTTCGCCAAGCTCGACACCATCAAAAGCGACACGATCTGGTGGTCGGCCGGCGCCGAGACGCCGCAGCTTCTGGCCGATGGCGAGGTTGTGATCGGCTCCACCTATAACGGCCGCCTCTTTTCGGTGATCGAAGAACAGGACCAGCCCGTGGGCATGCTTTGGGATTGGCAGATGTTCGACCTTGACGGTTGGATCATCCCCGCCGGCCTGCCCGACGACCGCAAGGCGCGCGCGCTCGACTTTCTGAAATTCGCGACCGACACGCAGCGTCTCGCCGATCAGGCGAAATACATCTCCTACGGCCCGGCGCGTGCGTCCTCGGCCCCGTTGGTCTCGACCCATGCGGAACTGGGCATCGAGATGGCGCCGCATATGCCGACGGATCCCGCGAATGCGGAAAACACCTTCCTGTTCAACTATGAGTGGTGGGCGGATTATCGCGACGACATCGACGCGAAATTCCAGGCTTGGCTCGCCCAAGGTTAAGACCAACGCGGGGGCCCAAAGCGGCCCCCGCGCCGATTGAGGGGGGGGAAAGATGCCCAAAGCCTATGTCATCGGCCATATCACCGTCACCAACGCGGAGGCGTATAAAGAATACGTTGAGCGTGACACCCCGATTATCGAGGCCGGCGGCGGCAAGTTTCTGGTGCGCGGCGGCGCCTCGGAAGTGATGGAGGGGGAGTTCAAGGCCCGCCATGTGGTGATCGAATACCCCGATCTTGCCAGCGCTAAGGCCAATTGGACCGGCGAGGCCTACCAGGACGTCGCCAAGATCCGCCACGCCAACGCCCTGTCGGATATCGTCATCGTCGAGGGCACCGAATGACGGATGCGGCGTTGGGCCCGGTCGCGCCGGCGCCGGCCGCGGCGGCCGCCGGCCCGATGCTCGCCGCCGACGGCACGCCGCTGAAAAAGTCGCTGGCCCGGGCGCTGCGGCGGGAAAAACTCCGCGCGCTTGCGCTGATCGCGCCGCTTTTGATCTTTGTTCTGATCACCTTTATCGCGCCCATCGCCGACATGCTGTTCCGGTCGGTCGAAAACCAGATTGTCGGCAATACCCTGCCGCGCACCGTCCAGGCGCTGGACGCTTGGGACCCAGCCTCGGGCGATCTGCCCCCCGAACCGGTTTTTGAGCGGCTTTACTTCGATCTCTTTCTCGCGGCCGAGGCTAAGCAGCACACGCGGCTCGGCACGCGGCTGAACTATGAGGAAAGCGGGATCTCGTCCCTGTTTCGCTCCACCGGCCGGCGGCTCGACGATCTCGGCGAACGGACGCAAGACCCGCTTGAGGACGCCGCAAAGGCCTGGGGGGACGGCGCGGTTTGGCACCGGATGATGAGCGGGACAGGCGCTATCGACCGCGCCGCCGTCGACACCGCACGCGCGCGGTTGGCGCGGCTGACCCGCGACCCGATGGACGGCGCCATAGGCTTTGCGCCCAGCCTTGAGATGGCGCGCCTTCTGCCCCGCACCACCGCCGCCTACACGGCCTTTGCCGTCTTCACCGCCATTGTCG
>CALCPC010000500.1 GCA_937900975.1 uncultured Paracoccaceae bacterium | reverse complement strand
TTCAACAGCAGGTTTAAAAGCGCGTTGCCAAGCTGCGCCGTGTCGCAATAGACCCACAGCTTGGGGTCCAGCGCCTTGAAGTCCACCTTCACCGTCGCCTCGATCAACGGCGCCGCAAGTCTTTGAAAATCCTCCAAAACCCGCGTAACACGCTGCGCCTCAGCCAGGCCCGGCTGTTGTTTGGCAAAGGCCAGAAGCCGACCCGTCAGGGCCGATCCCCGTTCCACCGATTTTTTGGCGATGTCAAGATAGCCGATCCGCTGCGACTGGCTATCCGCCGATTCTGCAAGCTCAAGCGCATATTGGACCGTGGCCAGCAGATTGTTGAAATCATGCGCGATGCCGCCGGTCAGTTGGCCAAGCGCGTCCAGCCTTGCCGTCCGCTCGACCTGTTGGCGGTTTTTCTCCTGCTCCGAGACATCGTCAAGGATCATGACCGCGGCCATGCTGCTGCCCTCAACGGTGACCGGCGCGCTTGAGATGCGGACATAGCGCATGTCCAACCCGTCGGCGCGGCCCATCGACAGGATTTCGCCCATCAACATCCCACCATCCACGGCCCGGTGGATCGGGTGTTGCTCATCTTGGATCGGCTGCAACGTCTCTCGGTCGATAAAACACATCTCCTCGGGCCAATCGAACGGGGTGGGAAGGCTGACCCCGCCAAGAAAATGCCGCCCCGGCTTGTTGATCGACAGGATCTCACCCCGATGGCCCAGCGCGATGATCCCGCCCATCGCGGTGTCCATGATTTGCGCCAGAAACTCGCTCGTCATCTTGGCAGAGCGCTCTTCACGCATTTGCTGCGTGATGTCGTTATGCGCGCCCAAAAGACGGATCGCCTTGCCGTCCGTATCCCGCACGGCGATCCCCCGGCACCGCACCCAGGCCGTGTCGCCATCGGCGCAGCGATAGCGCACGATTTGATCATAGGCATGATCGGGATCGGCGATGTGACGCGCCAGGTTTTCTTTGGCCAGGTCCAGATCGTCGGGGAAAATCAGGTCCTGCCACTCGGCCGGATCATGGGTTTTGGTCGTGGGATCGAACCCGAATAGGCGCCAGAACTCCGGGCTCATATACTCGTGTTGAGGGTTTTCGAGATCCCAGTACCAAACACCGTCGAGCGACCCTTCGCGCAAAAACCGCCAAATCGTTGCGTCTTTTTGCAGAAGGTCTTCCAACTCCCGCTCAAGATAGTGCCGTTCTAACGACATGACGTTGTCGCCCGTCCAAATAACTTTACGGTGATCGTATCGAAGCAGCCCGCAACCTGCAAGCGAAAGGGGGCGCTATCGCGGTGAGATCCGCAGATTGCCGTTGCTGTGCAGCGACGTCGAAAAAGGCAATGTTCCCAGGCTGTGGCGCGCACTCCTCCAGAAGGGTAAAAAGCGATTGACCGCTTCTGGCCCTTGCGCCTTACTGACCGCTAACCGGCCTGGGTGGGGCGTTGCCCCTTGGCCGAACGACCAGCTGTGGAGGGCTTTATGACATTCCTGAAAACGCTTGCCGGCGCGTCGGCGATCCTTGTGGCGGCCAGTGCCGCGCTCGCCGATGGGCACGCCGCGTTCAGCCCGGCGGTCATTTTCGACCTTGGCGGCAAGTTCGATCGCTCGTTCAACCAAGCAAGCTTTGAGGGGGCCGAACGGTTCAAGGAAGAATGCGGCGTGGAGTATCGGGAGGTTGAGATCCAGTCCGACGCCCAGCGCGAGCAGGCGCTGCGCCGCTTTGCCGAGGCTGGCAACAACCCCATCGTCGTGGCGGGCTTCGCCCAGCAAAGCGCTATGGAGGCCGTCGCTGCAGAGTTTCCGGACACCCAGTTCCAGATCATCGACGCGGTCGTCGATCTGCCGAACGTCCGCTCGGTCGTGTTTAAAGAGCATGAGGGCTCCTACCTTGTCGGCATGATGGCCGCGATGAAATCGGAAAGCGGCGTTGTTGGCTTTGTCGGCGGGATGGATATCGGGCTGATCCGGCGTTTTGCCTGCGGCTATGTCCAGGGGGTGAAAGCGGTCAATCCCGACGCGACTGTGATCCAAAACATGACCGGCACGACCGGCGCTGCCTGGAACGATCCCGTTAAGGGCGGGGAGCTTGCCAAAGGTCAGATCGAACAGGGCGCCGATGTTGTCTATCATGCCGCCGGCGGAACCGGACGCGGCGTGCTGCAAGCCACGGCGGATGCCGGCGCGCTGGGCATCGGGGTCGATGCCAACCAGAACTATCTTCACCCGGGCAGCGTTCTGACCTCGATGCTGAAGCGCGTCGATGTCGCGGTCTACTCGGCCTTTAAAGACGCGATGGACGGCACCTTCACCGCCGGCGTCCAATCGCTCGGCGTCGCGGAAGAGGGCGTGGGCTATGCGGATGACGAAAACAACGAAAGCCTGCTTTCCGACGAGAGGATCGCAGCCGTAGAAGATGCCAAGGCCAAGAGCATCTCTGGCGAAATCGCGGTCCACAACTACACAACCGACGACAGCTGCCCGGCCAGCTAATTCTGTCGCCCCCGGCGCGGCGTCCTGCTTTTTCGCTCCCCCCCGCCGCGCCGCGGGGCCCACGGTCGGGGGATCGGGGTGTTCGGCGAAAACCTTTACGGGCAACTGGCACAGATGGGACGGGGACCTGTCCTGGCGCCTGTGCCGTTGGCGGCGGCCACGGCCCTGTTGGGCCCAGAACGCGACAAGCGGGGGCAGGCGCGCATCACCCAGATCAAGCAAAAAGCCGAGCCTTTCGATATCGCCAAACGCTTTGCCCTCGAAGCCGCGAAAGACCTCCAAGACCGGCTGCGGCGTCAGACTGTCGGTACGCTAGATGGCGATGGGGCTGAGGAGGGTCGCCCCGCGCGGCCCGCCCACCGCATCACGCGGCCGTCCCTGCTTTCCTTTGATGCGGTCTGGCTGAGCGCGCTTCTCCCAGCGTTCGGCGTGCTCGCGTTGAGCGCCGGGGCCGCCGCGCGGCTGGATGCTCTCGATACGCGGATCGGCCTTGGCGTCGTCGCGGCCCTTGCCGGCGGGATGCGTTGGCGGGCCATCCAGCGCCACGGCGGCATGCGCCCGTCCCTGCGGATCCTGCCATGAGCGCGCCGGCGATCGAACTGATCGGCATCTCGAAGGCGTTCGGCCCCGTCCAGGCCAACAAAGACATCTCGCTGACGGTCCAACGCGGCACGATCCACGGCATTGTCGGCGAAAACGGCGCTGGCAAATCGACGCTGATGTCGATCCTCTACGGTTTCTACAAGGCCGACGCGGGCGAGATCCGGATTGGCGGAACCCCGACCGAGATCCTGAACTCCGACGACGCGATCCGCGCTGGGATCGGCATGGTGCATCAGCATTTCATGCTGGTGCAGCCTTTTTCGGTGCTGGACAACGTGGTGCTCGGTGCCGAGGACGGCGCGCTGCTGCGCCCCTCGCTGGCCAAGGCGCGCACGCTTCTGACCGATCTTGCAAGGGAATATGAGTTGGACGTGGACCCAGACGCCATCGTCGGCGATCTGGCCGTGGGTTTGCAGCAGCGGGTCGAGATCCTCACAGCGCTCTACCGCCGCGCCGACATCCTGGTGCTCGATGAGCCGCCGGGCGTCTTAACCCC
>CALCPC010000499.1 GCA_937900975.1 uncultured Paracoccaceae bacterium | reverse complement strand
TTGGCCATTGGGGCCGCCCAAAGCCCGCCCCCCCGGCGTCAACGCAGCAGCGCTGGCGTCCGCAAGCGGCGCATCGGGCGCCTGGCCGGTGCCCTTGGCATGACGCAAAAACCCGATCATGCCGCGGCCTCTGCCGCAGCGCCCTGCCCCAGCGCGATGCGGGCGCCGGTCTCGCGGTCGAACACCAGGACCTGAGCGGGGTCGATCGCCACATGCGCGGGACCAGAGGTCGGCCCCGGCGTGCCTGCGGGGCGCGAGACCAGGCTCTCCCGCCGCCGCCGGGTCAGCGCGAGCGTCACGGTCTTTTCGTTGAACGGCGTCTCCGCTTCGCTCTCCACGGGGATGCCCGCGGCGGCAAAGGACAGCGCCTCGGGCCGAAGCCCTGCAAGACAGGCCCGGCCCACCGCCGCGCCAAGATCGGCGCCAAGCGCCACGCGCTGATCCGAGATGCGGAGGAAAACGCCGCCCTCGTCCTTCTCTGGGACCGCCTCTAGCAGGTTGATCGTCGGATCGCCGAACAGCTTTGCGATCTCGACAGTGGCCGGTGCTGTGTAAATCTCCTCGGGTGTCCCGATTTGCACGATCCGCCCGGCGGCGAGAACGGCGATCCGGTCGCCGAGCGCCATCGCCTCTTTGTAGTCCTGCGTGACGTAGATCACCGTCGCCCCGCGCCCGGCCAGAAGGCGCGGCAGCTCCAACCGCATCTCAAACCGCAGCTTGGCGTCGACATTGCGCAAGGGATCGTCAAGCAGCAGCACCTCGGGCTCTGCCACCAGCGCGCGGGCCAAAGCGGTGCGCTGCTTTTGCCCGTTGGACAGGGCCTTTGGCGCATGTCCCACCACATGGTCGATCTTCAAAAGCGTGGCAATATCGGTCACGCCAGCGCGGATGGCGTCGCGGCCCAGGCCGCGCGCGCGCAGCGGGCTCGCGATGTTCTCAAAGGCGGTCATATGCGGGAAAAGCGCATAGTTCTGGAACGCCATGCCGACGCCCCGCTCCTCTGGCGCGCGGTCGGTGACGTCCTGCTCACCGATAAAGACGCGCCCCGCCTCTGGCACCACCGCCCCGGCAAGCGCGCGCAAAAGCACCGTTTTGCCCGCCCCCGACGGGCCGAAAAGAACCAGCGTTTCCCCCGCCGCAACGGTGAAATCCAGCCCGTCCAGCACAGTCGTGGCGCCATAGCGTTTGGTCAGCCCCTCAACGCGGATCATCCTTTCACCGCCCCGAGCGACAGCCCCTCAACCAAATACCGCTGCGCATAAAGCGCCAGCGCAAGCGTCGGCGCGATCGACAGCACGATGGCCGCCGCGATCTGCCCGTATTGGATGCCGGAGGCGGTGACAAAGGCCAGCGCCCCCACCGTCACCGGTTGCTTGTCGGCCGAGGCCAGCACCAGCGCAAACACGAAGTTGTTCCACGCAAAGATAAACGCCAAAAGCCCCGCTGCCGCGATCCCCGGCCCCGCCAGCGGCAGCGCGATGCGCCGGAAGGTCGCGAACCAGGAATGCCCTGCAATCCGATAGGCGTGCTCCACGTCCGGGCTGATATCCTCAAAATACCCGCGCACGATCCACAAGATCAGGGGCAGACAAATCAGCTGATAAACCCAGATCAGCCCCACATAGGTGTCCGCCAGCCCGATCTGTTGGAAATAAAGCGTCAGCGGCAACAGCACCAGCAAGGGCGGCGCAAAACGAAAGCTAAGCAGCGTAAAGGCGATGTCTTCGGAACCGCGAAACTTGTGCCGGGCAAACGCATAGGCCGCCGGGACGCCGAGAAGCAGCGCCAACGCCACAGAAAACGTCGACAGGATGATGGAGTTCTTCAGGTTCGACATGAACTCGATCCCCATCGAGGCGACATTGCTGTCCAGCCGCCCCGCGATGATGGCGCTGTAATTGGACAGCGTCGGCTCGAACACCATCGAGGGCGGCGTGCGCAGGATCGTCTCGTTGGTCTGCAGGCTCATCAAAACGATCCAGAAGATCGGGAACATGAAAAACAACACGACAAGGGCCAACGCAATGCCGCGCAGCCACCGCTCTAGGGGCGTTGCATGGTCCATCTCAGATCTCCCCCCGGGCCCGGGCGCGCAGCCGAAGCCAGTTTTTGACAAACAGGTTGGACAGAAAAAACGTGATCGCCCACAGGATCATCATCAACGCCGCCGACCGCCCGATATTGGTCGATTGGAAGAAGTTGAGATAGGCCTCTACCTGAAACACCATCAACGTGTCGCCCGGCCCGCCTTGGGTCAGCGCATAGATGATGTCGAATTGCTGGATACTGTCGAGCAGCCGAAACAGGCTCGCCGTCAGAATATAGGGCATCAGCATCGGCAGCGTGATGCGCCAGAACTGCTGAAAGCGCGGCACGCCGTCAAGCTCCGCCGCCTCGAAAGGCTGCGTCGGAAGAGAGCGTAGCCCGGCCAGCAGCAAGATCATGATAAAGGGCGTGTAGACCCAGACATCGACAAGGATCACCGTGAAGAGCGCCGTAGAAGGGTCGGAACCCCAGCGAAAATCCTCTAACCCGATGCTGGCCGCAAAATAGCTGAGGATGCCGAAATTCGCGTTGGTCATCAGCTTCCACATCAGGGCCGCAAGCGCCGGCGCGGTCATCAGCGGCATCAAAAGCATGATCGAGATAAAGTTGTTCAGCCGGGTCGATTTCTTCAAAAGCAGCGCGATGCCCAGCCCCAGCACCAGCTCGATCCCGACGGTCAGGAACGCATAGGTCAGCGACACTTGCAGCGTGTTCCAAAATCCGGGATCGCTGAGGAAGTTCAGATAGTTCTCGCCCCAGTTCATGCCCCGGTTCCAGGGCTGGCTGAGCCGGTAGCGCTGTAGCGAGTACCAGGCCGCGGTGGCGAAAGGGATCAAAATGCCGATGCAGACAAGCAGCGCCGGCAGGCTGAGAAGATAGGGCAGCGCCCCGGTTGGCACACGCCACCGGCGCCGTGGAAGATCGCCTGCAATCGCCATCGACAGCCCTCATCGGTTGGGTGGGGTCCCGGCGCCCCGGGACCCGGCTTTGCCGGCGGCAGGCACGCGCCCGCCGCCGCCGAGGGCTTAGGACAGCCCTGCTTCTTTCAGTTGACGGTCGACGCTTTCGGCCAATTGGTCCAGACCCTCGTCCACCGGCACTTCGCCTGCGACCATCTTTTGCAGGCTTGCCGCCCATTCCGTCGTCAGATCGAAGAACAGGGGCTGCGCGGTAAATTTGATCGAGGCGCCGGGCGCCGACACATCGTGCATGTCGACATAGCCGGGATAGCTTTCGGCGATGCGGTCGCGGAACATCTCGTCGTCCCAAACCGACTGGCGCACCGGGTTCACGAAATCCATCTGACGGGCGCCGAACAATCCGTGCTCCGGCCCGCTGGCCCATTGCATAAAGTACCACGTCGCATCCAAGTTGCGGCTGAACTGGCTCATCCCCAGCGACCAGATCCAGATATTGGGGCTTGGCGCCGCGGCATTGGGGTTGGCCGCGAAGGGCGCATAGGCCAGCTTGCCGGCCATCGCGTTTTCGCCCCCGTTCATGAAGTAGCCGAGGATATCCGCATCGAAGATCATGGCGGCGTTGCCGGCGCCG
>CALCPC010000498.1 GCA_937900975.1 uncultured Paracoccaceae bacterium | reverse complement strand
ATCTGAGGACGCTTGTACATCCCAGACACGCCGCGACCCCACGGCCCTTTTCATTTGCCTGGCGTCGCGTCAAAGATCGCATATGACCGACGCCCCCACGCTTCGCCCCCGGTTTTGGGAACGCTACCCGCTTGATGCGCTGACCCATGCGGAGTGGGAGGCGCTGTGCGACGGCTGCGGCAAATGCTGCCTTCTAAAGCTGGAGGATTACGAGACGGGCGAGGTTGCGATGACAAACGTCGCCTGTCGCCTCTTGGACCGCCAGACCTGCCGCTGCACAAACTATGCCGAGCGAAAGCGCCATGTCCCCGATTGCGTGATCATCGACGCAAAGACCCTGCCAAAGATCCGCTATTGGCTGCCGATCACCTGCGCCTATCGCCTGATGGCCGATGGCGCGCCGCTGCCCGATTGGCATCCTTTGGTCTCGGGCGATCCGGGCAGTGTGCACCGTGCGGGCATCTCGCTGGCGGGGCGCATGGTGTCCGAGGTCGGGCTGACTGAGGACGATCTGGAAGACTATATAATTGAGGGGTTGGAGTGATGTGGTTTACGTCCGACAACGCAGCACCGGCGCATCCCGCCGTGATCGATGCCGTGGTCGCGGCCAACCAGGGCTCTGCCGGGTCTTACGGCAGCGATGCGGTGGCCAGGGATGTCGTGGCGCGGCTGCGCGCGCTTTTCGAAGCGCCGGAGGCCGCGGTCCATCTGGTCGCGCCCGGCACCGCGGCCAACGCGCTGGCGCTGGCTTGTCTCTGCCCGCCATGGGCGACGGTCTTTGCACATCGCACGGCCCATGCGGAAGTCGACGAATGCGGCGCGCCGGAGTTTTATACCGGCGGCGCCAAGATCACGCTGATCGATGGCCCCGACGGCAAGATCGGGCCCGATGCGCTGGCGCGGACCTTGGCCGCGACGGGGGCCACCGGGGTTCACAATGTCCAGCCGGGCGCACTGACGCTGACCAATGCGACAGAGGCCGGCACGCTTTATTCGGTGGCGGAATTGGCGCAGCTCAGCCGGATTGCAAAGGACGCGGGCTGCCCTGTCCATCTGGACGGTGCGCGTTTCGCCAACGCGGTGGCCGCCCTCGGCTGCACGCCGGCCGAGATGACCTGGAAGGCCGGGATCGACGCGGTCAGCTTTGGCGGGACAAAAAACGGGCTTATGGGGGTGGAAGCGATCCTGTTGTTTGATCCCGAAAAATCGTGGGAGCTAGAGCTTCGGCGCAAGCGCGGCGGGCATCTTTTTTCGAAATACCGCTATCTCGCCGCCCAGATGCAAGCCTATCTCGACGGCGATCTGTGGCTGTCGCTGGCGGCCCACGCCAACCGCATGGCGGCGCGCCTGTCCCAAGGTCTGCTGCAGGCGCCGGGGACGCGGCTTTTGCACCCGACTGAGGCCAACGCAGTGTTCGCGGGTCTGCCCGCCAGCGCGCACCACGCGGCCGAGGCGGGCGGCGCGCGCTATTATCTCTGGCCCGCGCCGGACCCTCGTGATGGTGAGGTCAGCGTGCGGCTGATGTGCAGCTGGACGACGACAGAGGATGAGGTCGACGCGCTTGTCCGCCAAATCCAGCACGCCGCCTAAGGCCCCCTGCGCTTCGACGAAGAAAGGCGCTTTGCGAAACCACGACCAAGGCCGACGCCCTTACGTTTCGGGACGTACCGGGGACATCAAGCGTGCCATTCCGCGTTGAAATCCTTGACTTCAGGCGGCGCTAGGGAGCCACGGCTGCATCCAGCGCCTTAGGCCGCAACGGCCGCATCCGTGCCGCGTCCGTCGGCAATGCCGCGCCAGAAGGCTGCGATCTGCGCGCCAACCGTCTCGCTGTGGGATTGGGCCAGCATATGCCCGGCATCGGCGATCTGCGCCCGTTTCAGGCCGGGCACATTCTCGGCCAGCACATCCCCGATGGCCGAAACCACGCTGGGAGAGCGGTCGCCCTCGATCAATTGCACCGGCATTGCAAGCCGCGCAACATCGCTGAGCCGCAGCCGTTCGGGGGCGGCACCGTTCAGCGTTGCGTTCTGCGATTGCTCCACCAACGGCATCCGGGCCACGATCTCCCGCCATTTCCGCGTTGGAATTTCGTGAGCCGGAACGCCGCCCCAGGTGTCGATAAAGGCGCGGGCGGCACTGTCGTGATCGCCGCGGGCCAAAGCACCGGCCAAGGGCTGCGCCTGGCGGAGGTAGTCAAGGTAAGCCGGGTGCAGCGCATCGCGGAGCAGGACGAAATAAACTGGCTCAATCAGCGTCAGGCTGCGCACAAGCTCTGGCTTCGCGACGGCAATCCGCAGGGCGACCGTACCCCCGAAGGAGTGTCCGACCAGATCGACCGGCCCGTCGATGACCGAAAGCGCGTCGATCATCGCCTGCTCTTGCAGATCCTGAGAAATGTCGAAATCGGTCCGACCGTGACCCGGCAGATCCGGCGCGATCAGGTGCCGCCCCGGCAGATGCTGCCAGACGCCCTGCCAGCCGCCGCCGCGGCCCAGCATCGGATGCAGAAAAAGCGCTTGCGGCGCGCCCTCGGGCCCCGTTTCGCTCCACCCCAAAAGGCGGCCGTGTTGTGTCCGGACCTGCCTTACGCGCCCCGCTAGCGGAAGAGGGAGGG
>CALCPC010000497.1 GCA_937900975.1 uncultured Paracoccaceae bacterium | reverse complement strand
GCCGCGAGGCCGCGTTTCTAGACGCCGAAGCGCGCGAGCGGGAGGCCAAGGCCGAGGCGGAGGCCACGCGTATGGTGTCCGAGGCCATCGCCGCCGGCGACGTGCAGGCGATCAAATATATCGTGGCGCAAAAATACACCGAGGCCCTGCAGGGGATCGGCGCCGCCGAGAACGCCAAGACCATCATGATCCCGCTTGAGGCCTCCAGCCTGAGCGGTTCGATCCAGGGCATTGGCGCGCTCGCCAAGGCTGCGGGCGACAAGTGATGGCGGTGCTTGCGCTCTTGCAGGGCATGTCGCCGTGGTGGTGGGTTGCCTTTGCGCTGGTTCTCGGCACGCTCGAGATGCTGTCGCTGGCCTTCTTCTTGATCGGCCCGGCGATAGCGGCCTTTGCGATGTCGCTTTTTCTGGTGCTGTTCCCCGACATGCCAGGCTCCATCCAACTGGCGCTGTTCAGCGTGATGTCTGTTTTGCTGACACTCGGCTTTCAAACGCAGCGCCACCGCTTGCAGCCCGACCAGGGCAAGCCCAATGGGCTGAACGACCGGACGCGGGCCATGGTCGGGCGGCGGGGCACCATCATCAGCTTTAGCCATGGCCGCGGCACGATTGAGGTGGATGGGATCCATTGGCAGGCGATCGCCGACCCAACGGCGCTGGGATTGCGCGCGGGCGCGGATATCGAAGTCGCCGGGATCGACGGCACGCGCCTTATGATCCGCAGGCTGACACCCGAATAGGTCCGGAATTTTAGCGTTTCGTCGGATATCTCAGTCATCGAGCATCCCATAACGCGTTCAAATCCTTGATGTCAGCCAAAGCTCTGAGGTTTCAGGTTTTTCACCAAACGCTTTCGACGCCGGCATTAACGAAATCTGAAGGGACGCGCGCGACACTCTGTCCAGGTTGTTGGAGGTCTGGATGCGGGACAGATTGCTTTGCGCGCTGATGGCGTGCGCGGTCACTCTGGCAGGGGTTGGGCCATTTGGTGCCCGCCCGGCCGCCGCCGACGGGCACAGCGATTGCCCCGTCCATGTGGTCGCCGCCGGTGAGACGCTCAGCCTGATTGCGGAACGGTATTATGGCGAGACGGAGATGTTCAGCGCGCTCTATGCGCTGAACCGGGCGGTGATCGGTCCCACCCGCGATGTCATCGAAGAAGGTCAGCGCCTGACCCTCCCCTGCACCGGGCTTTTTGAAGAGCGTCTGAATAAGGACGCGTTGGACACTGGCCAGATGGCCGATACCGCCCCGCCACCGACGCCCCAGCCCGACCAGCCCGTTGCACCGCAGGGCGCTGGCCTGACGCTTTTGACCGGGGGGCCCTTTGTACCTTTCGTCGACGAAATGGCGACGGGGGGCGGGCTTTTCGTGGAACTGGTCAGCGCCGCGCTTGCCAGCGCGAACCGTGCACCGTTGGAGGCTGTTTTCGTCAACGACCGCGACGCGCATCTTTGGGACGTGATGCCGCGCGGCGGGTTCGATCTGGCCGCACCCTGGTTTTACCCCGATTGCGATGCGGTTCAGCCCGGAACGCGCGCCGCGGCGCTGTGTGAGACCTATATCGCGTCCACCGGCTATTATGAGTTCGTGACGGAATTCTACGCCCGCGCCGATACCGACTGGGGGCGCATCGTGCTGCCGGGCGGGCTGGTCGGCGCGCGGATCTGTTTTCCAGACGGGTACCCGACCGATGCGCTCCGCGTCTTTGAACTGCCCACGGGCGCGGTGACCCTGATCCGGGGCGCCAGCCCCACCGATTGCCTTGTTCGGTTGGACAGGATGGAGGTTGAGGTCGCGGCAATCGAGGGCGCAGTGACCCGCGCACTCATCGACCGCGTGTCGGTTGAAAACCCGATTGTCGTCCTCGAATCGCTCACCCGTGTCGACCGGCTCCGCGTCCTCGCGCGGCGCGACAACCCCGCCGCCCGCGCCCTCATCGACCGCCTTGACACCGCCCTGGGGGAGATCAGCGAAAACGGCACGTGGTTCGAGATCGTCAACCGCCATCTGCGCGGCGACCCACCCCCGGCTTGACGCCACACCGACGCAGCGCCCTTGGCGCAGTCCCCCCAAGCGCGCATGTGCCAGTGGGCGGGCGCAAGCCCGCCCGACGCCCATTTGCAAGAGGGGCAGGCTCAAGCCCACTCGACGCCCATTTGCCAGCGGGGCGGGCGCAGCCCCCCCGACGCGCCAACCTAGTCTCGCCACCTGTGGCGCTCGGCGGGGCATGGGCGCGGTCTGTGAGGCCGGCGACCACAGAGGCTGATCGCAGAGTCTGATCGCAGGGACGAGACCGGTTGCGGCGACGCACCATGGCCGACATTGCGTGGGCGACACGGCCCAACCCGCGCCGCGCCCATCCGCTCGGCACGCGGGACCAGGACTGCGCCCGAACCCAGCGGCTGGCGCGACACCCGGACCTCGTAGAGCGCCAAAAGGGCCAGTCATCGCCCGGGGAAGCCTCGGCGCGGCCGCCTCAGACGGCTGCGATCCCCCGATGCGGCTCGCTTCACAAGCGCCATCTCAAATCGCCACGTTCACGACGTAGAGTTCGGTACCTGTGACCTGAGACCCGTTTCTTCCTCCAATTTGAGTTAGAGTCCGTTCCAACGAAG
>CALCPC010000496.1 GCA_937900975.1 uncultured Paracoccaceae bacterium | reverse complement strand
CATTTGGCGTCAATCCTCCGCTGGGCGGGTGGTCAGCGCAAGCGCGTGCAACTCTCCCGCCGGGCCATCCATCTTGCCCTTCAGCGCAGCATAGACCATCTGATGTTGTTTCACGCGGCTGACGCCCTGAAACTCCCGCGCGACAACCGTCGCGGCATAATGATTGCCGTCGCCGGCCAGATCCTTGATCTCAACCGAAGCGGTCGGGAACGCCTCCCGGATCAGTTGCTCGATTTCGCCGGCTTCCATTGCCATCGGGAACTCCTCGCCTCTTTGTCAGAACTAGGCACCCAGGTCGCTGAAGGCAAGCCGTCAGCCGAGAAGTGCCAGAAGACCCCCCGCGTGCAGTTGCGACAGCGTGCTCAGCGGCAGACCCTCCGCACCCAGGGTCAACGTCTGACCCTCAAAGACGCCAAGCGTCGTGGCCGGCACGCCCGCGGCCGCCGCGTCGGCCAGAAGATCGGCGACGGCATCGGCCTCCGTCGCAACGATGTAGCGCGCCTGATCCTCACCGAACGCCGCCTCGGCGGAGAGCACGGGCAGCGCAATGCCAACCCGGCCGGCCAGCGCCATCTCAGCCAGCGCGAGCAAAAGCCCACCATCCGCGATGTCGTGAACGGCGCTGACGCGGCCCGCGGCGATCAAGGTTTGGACAAAGCCGCCATGGATCCGCTCTCGCTCCAGATCTACGGCCGGCGGCCCGCCGGCGGACAGCCCGCAACACTCGGCAAGATAGGCCGATTGGCCAAGATGCGTGCCCGCGCCGCCGATCAGGATGGCGGTTGTCCCGGGCTGTGGCGCCAGTCCGGTGATCTGGGTGGCGTCCGCGATCAGGCCGACCGCGCCGATTGTCGGCGTCGGCTGTATCGCGGCGCCATCGGTTTCATTGTAAAGACTGACATTGCCCGACACGACCGGCATGGACAGCGCGCGACAGGCCGCGCCGATCCCTTGGATGCAGCCGACGAACTGGCCCATGATCTCGGGCCGCTCGGGGTTGCCGAAATTCAGGTTGTCGGTCACCGCCAGCGGCACGGCGCCGGTGGCGATCAGGTTGCGATAGGCCTCTGCCACCGCTTGTTTGCCGCCTTCTTCGGGATTGGCCCTGCAATAGCGCGGCGTCACATCGGCGGTGAAGGCAAGCGCCTTGGCGGTGCCGTGGACACGAACGACAGCGGCGTCGGCGCCGGGGCCGACCAGGGTGTCGGCGCCGACGCTGTGGTCGTATTGCTCCCAAACCGGCCGCCGGCTGGCGTAGTTTGGGCTGGCAAGCAGGGTTTTCAGCGCTTCGGCGATGGGGCGTTCGGGGACTTGGGCGATCGGCCCGGGTTCGGGCGGGGCTGTCCAGGGTCGGTCGTATTCGGGGGCAGAGCCCGACAGCGCGCGCAGCGGCAGATCCGCCTTTAGATCGCCGCGGAGGTAGATCTGAAACCGGTCCTCGGCCAGGGTTTCGCCGACGATGGCAAAATCGAGGTCCCATCTTTCGAACACCGCCTTGGCCTGACCCTCTCGCGCGGGGTCGAGCACCATCAGCATCCGCTCCTGACTTTCCGACAGCATCATCTCATAGGCCGTCATGCCGGTTTCGCGAACCGGCACCGCGTCGAGGTCGAGCCGGATGCCAAGACCCCCTTTGTCGCCCATCTCGACCGCCGAGCAGGTCAGCCCCGCAGCGCCCATGTCTTGAATGGCCACCACAGCGCCGGTTTGCATCAGCTCCAAACACGCCTCAAGCAAGCGTTTTTCGGTGAAGGGATCGCCGACCTGGACAGTCGGGCGCTTTTCCTCGATCTCGGCATCGAACTCGGCCGAGGCCATGGTGGCGCCGCCCACCCCGTCCCGCCCTGTTTTCGCGCCAAGATAAACGACAGGCCGGCCGACACCGCTGGCGGCCGAATAAAAGATCTCGTCGGCCCGCGCGATCCCGGCGGCAAAGGCGTTGACCAAGCAATTGCCGTTATAGGCGGGGTCAAAGCGCAACTCTCCGCCGACGGTGGGGACGCCAAAGGCGTTGCCGTAACCGCCAATCCCCTCCACCACCCCGGCCAGGAGACGGGCGGTTTTGGGGTGCTCGGGGCTGCCGAAGCTGAGCGCGTTCAGCGCAGCCATCGGGCGGGCGCCCATGGTAAAGACGTCCCGCAGGATCCCGCCGACACCGGTCGCGGCCCCCTGGTAGGGCTCGATGTAGGAGGGATGGTTGTGGCTCTCCATTTTGAAGACCACCGCAAGCCCGTCGCCGATATCGACCACGCCCGCATTCTCACCCGGGCCGCAAATCACCTGTGGCCCGCCCGTCGGCAGCGTGCGCAGCCATTTTTTGGAGGATTTGTAAGAGCAATGCTCGTTCCACATCGCCGAAAAGATGCCAAGCTCGGTAAAGCTTGGGGGGCGGTTTAGAAGGCGCAGGATCTCGCCATACTCTGCGTCGCTTAGGCCATGGGCGGCGACAAGGTCTGGGGTAATGTCGGGCTCTGCTGTCATGGGTCCTCCGCCGGTTGGGGCCTTTTACGGGGCCGGTTGGGCGGAGGACAAGCGCCGTTGGCGCGCGCGGCTACCGCCGGCGGCGGTCAGCGTGGCGGCGGGGCGGGAAATAGGGGCGCAGACGCTCACCCTCCAGCGGCTCTAGACGGGTGGCGGTGCGGAAGGCGTCGGAAAGCAGGAATATCATATCGCGTCTCCTTTTCTGTGCTGTGGGTCGGTTTTACC
>CALCPC010000495.1 GCA_937900975.1 uncultured Paracoccaceae bacterium | reverse complement strand
GTACCCAGGAAAAGGTCTGACTAAGCAACGGACAGAAACTGCGTCAGCTCCACCTGCTCGGCCGCCTTTTCGACCCGCGGCTTGATTAGCGACCGTTCAACGCCGCGCACGCGCAGGGGATAGGCGATGTTTTCGAATATGGTCATATGGGGATAGAGGCCATAATTCTGGAAAACCATCGCAACGTCGCGATCCTTCGGCAGATCGTCGTTGACCTGGCGGTCGCCGATCCAGATCTCACCCTCTGTCGGATCCTCCAGCCCTGCGATCATCCGCATCGTCGTCGTCTTGCCGCAGCCCGAGGGGCCGAGCAGGACCAGAAACTCTCGATCCGCGATGTCCAGCGATTGATCGTCGACACCGACAAAATCGCCCCACCGTTTGGTCAGGTTTTTCAAGCGGATCTCAGCCATGTGTCCCCCCGAGATTGAGCTGCCACATCTCCACATCGTGCCATCGGTCGAACTTCCACCCGACCTCGCGCAGGACGCCCGCAGGCGTGAAGCCAAGCGCTCGGTGCAACCCCGTGCTTGGCGCGTTGGGCAAGGTGATGCCGGCGATAAGCACGTGAAACTTTGCCTCGGCCAGGGCCGCGATCAGCGCTTGGTAAAGACGCCGCCCCAGCCCGCGCCCGGTGGCCCCTTGGGCGAAATAGACCCCGGTTGAGGCCGAGCGGCGGTAAGCCGACCGCGGGCGATAGGCCGAGGCCGAGGCGAAGCCCAGCAGCGCGCCATCATCCTCGAACACGAGATAGGGATAGCGGCCCGCGGCGGCAGCCACACGCCGGGCCATTTCGCCGGCATCGGGCGGTGCCTCCTCAAACGAAATGGCCGTCTCGGCCACATAGGGGCCATAGATCGCGGCAAGCGCGGGTCCATCGGCCGGCGTCGCGGCGCGGATCATCGCACCGCCCCCATGGTCATGCCTTGCACGAAATATTTGCGGATCATCAGCGCCAGAACGAACATCGGCGCCATGATGATGATGCCGGCGGCGGAAAGCAGGTTCCAAAGATCGCCCTCCTCACCTTTGAAAAGCGCAAGGCCGATGGGCAGGGTCACGGCGTCCTTGTTGGTCAGGATGAGCGCGAACAAAAACTCGTTCCACGCGATGATGAAACAGAAGATCCCGGCGGTCAGCAATCCAGGCGCCGCCATCGGCAGCACGATGTTGCGGATAACTTGAAGGCGGGAGGATCCGTCGACCATCGCCGCCTCCTCCGTGTCCATCGGGATCCCGTCGATGAAGCCTTTGATCATCCAGATCGCAAAGGGCATCACGATGGCAAGATTGACAAGGATCAGGCCAAGCCGCGTGTCCAACAGCCCGACATCGCGGAACATCACGAAAAACGGCAGGATGATCACCACCGCCGGCACGAACTGCGTGGCGAGGATCGTGACCAGCATCAAGGTCTCGCCGCGAAGCCGAAAGCGGCTGAAAGAATATGCGGCGAGGGTCGCAATCGGGATCGCGATCACGACGGTCACGAAGGCAATGATGGTCGAGTTGAACAGTTTCTCGCCCAAGCGGTAGGGGTCGTCGAAAACGATGCCAAAGTTCTTGATCGTCGGCGTAAAGAACAGTTTCAGTTGGTAGACATCCACATGGCTTTTGAACGCCGCAAGAAAGATCCAGGCGATGGGCACAAGCATCACGAAAATCGCGAGCAGGATCAGCGCGACTTGAATGGCACCCAACACTTGTTTTCTTTGCTTTCCCGTCATGGTCACGCTTTCCGGAAGACGAATTTGGCATAGGCGTAGGTGAGAAAAATCATCGGGATCACCATCAGCCAAGCGACCGAGGCGGAATAGCCGATCTGCCCATACTTCATGCCGTTGAAATAGATGTAGTGGCTCAGCGTCTGGGTCGCCGTGCCAGGGCCGCCATTGGTCAGCATAAAGACCTGGTCAAAGGTTTTCAGGCTGAAGATCGCCTTCAGGATGATCACAACCGCCAGCACCGGCGCCAATTGCGGCAGCGTCACGTCGCGAAAGACGCGCCAACCGCTGGCACCGTCGACCTGCGCGGCCTCGATGGTGTCGCGGGGCACGCTGGCAAGTCCGCCGATCAGAACCAGCGTTAAAAACGGGATCCATCCCCAGACATCGGCCATGACGACAACCGCAAAGGCCAATGTCGGATCGGCCAGCCAACTGACATCCGCCAGCGGTGGAATGAGGACGCCGAAAAACGCGTCGAACAGGCCAAATTCGGGGTTGAACATGAACCTAAAGGACACGCCGATCAGCGCGGGGCTCATCGCGAAGGGCAGGATGAGGAGGGTTTGCGCCGAGCTTCGCAGCCGCCCCCCGGGCGCCAGCAAAAGCGCAAGACCAAGCGCGAACAGCGTCGTCAAGCCCACCGTCAGGATCGTGTAGATCGCCGTCACCCAGACGGAATTCCAGAAGGCCGGTTCCTCAAAAAACGCCCAGGCGTAGTTTTCCCAGCCAAGGTATTGGTCCAGCGATCCCGGCCGGTTGAGCCGACCAACCGTGAACGACAGGCGCGCGGCCTCGATCAAAGGCCAGATGGCCGTTGCAAAAACCACCAGGACCGCCGGCAGCACAAGGAGGAATTTCAGGGTGTTGTCACGCAAAAGGCACCGA
>CALCPC010000494.1 GCA_937900975.1 uncultured Paracoccaceae bacterium | reverse complement strand
CGCGCACGACACGCCCGCAACCATCTGCGCGCGCGTCAGCCACGCGCTGACCTCGTCGTCAGCCCCGGCCCCCGCCTCCTGCCCGACCAGCCCGTCCGTACCCATGCGCAAAAAGCCGAAGATCCAGTAGACCGTCGTCAGCAGGATGGCCCCGATACCCACGGCGGCAATCGGCGCCGCCTCACCGATCTGACCGACCACACCCACATCGACGGCCCCCAGCAGGGGCACGGTGGCATTGGACAGCACGATGGGCACGGCGATTTTCAGCACCCGACGGTGCGTCAGCGGCGCGGGCGGCGCGTCCGGGGCGGCGGCCTGGCTCACCTGCGCTGCGGCATCACGAAATGCCCGGTCCCCTGGGCAAAGAGCTTGCCGCGATTGTCCTGCCACGCCTCCACATGCACGCTGGCATAGCGCCGGCCCGAGCGGTTGATCCGCGCCCGCGCATACGCGTCGCGCGGCAGACCGCTGCGCAGATAGTCGATGGTGAAATCGATGGTCTTGGGCATCGGCGGAAAGTGCCCCGCCTCGATGTCTTGAACCGCCGGACCGCCGCTTTCCATCCGCTCCCAAACCATGGTCCAGGCAAGCTCCAGAACGGCCGAAACCTCCAAAAAAGCGCCAATCGCCCCGCCATGCAGTGCCGGCAGCATGGGGTTGCCGATCAGGATCTCGCTATAGGGCAGGCTCGCCGTCAGCTCATCGCCGCGCCGCTCAAACCGGACGCCCAGAAAGCCGAGGTAAGGCACCGACGCCACCAATTGCGCCAGCGCCGCGTCCCGGCGCTGCTTGATCACTTGGACCGGTTCGGGCGGCTTTGACGGCATCAGTCCCGACCCCGCGTCTCACCCGCGGCAGGTGCCCGCGCAGCGGTTGCGGCCGAAAAGGCCCAGGCCGCGGTCGCGAACAGCGCCTCGGGATCGCGGCACCAGGCTTCGGCCCGGACAAAGGCCACCGTCCGCGTGATCCGGTAGCAAGTCGCCCGCGCGGTCACGGCCTCCCCCGGACTTGCAGGCCGCATATAGTCGATCCGCAGATCCAGCGTTGCCGTGCCGCCGCGGTTTTCGGGATGCACCATCACCGCGGTGCCCGCGCAGGTATCCAAGAGCGCCGTAACCACGCCGCCGGCCATCACCCCGGTTGCCGGATCGCCGATAAAGCGCGGATCGTAGGGCACCGACATCAGCGCCGTGCCGGGGCCGATATCTTCCAACACCATTCCCAGCGCCCGCGAATGCGGCAGCGCACCGATAAACTTCCGGGCGTTTTCGATCTGTTGCGCGCGCTCCATGCCCCAGCGCTTACCCCGTTTGTCGCGGCGAGGGTAGCGCGAAGCGGCAGGGTGTCGGCGGGCGATGCAAAAAAGGATTGACGTTAACGTCAACGTAATCTATCGGGACCACAGGAGGCCAGCCCATGACCGAAACCCTGTCCACCATCGGCGAAATGTGCAGCCAGTTCGGCGTCACACCCCGCACGCTGCGCTTTTACGAAAGCAAAGAGCTTCTGACGCCAGAGCGCGACGGCTCTCGCCGCCTCTTCACCCGCCGAGACCGTGCGCGGCTGAAACTGATCCTGCGCGGCAAGCGGTTCGGCTTCAGTCTGGAAGAGATCCGCCAGCTTCTTGAGCTTTACGAGATCGGCGACCAGCAAATGACGCAGCTCGCCCGCACCCATGAATTGGCAGAGCATCATCTGGCCGCCCTGATCGCCAAACGCGACGAGCTTGACCTTGCCATCGCGGATCTGCGCGATCAAATCGGCCAGGTCGAAGGCCTGTTGGCCGAGCGCCAGAAAGCCGCCGAATAACGCCCCTCCGGGAGATCCGACATGCCGAGCTATACCCCGCCGACCCGCGATCTGGCCTTTGTCTTGCACGACACGCTGAAAATTCACGAGGCCGACGTGCCAGGCTATGACGAACTCGACCAGAGCTTTACCAGCGCCATCCTCGACGAGGCGGGCAAGATCGCGCGCGATGTTTTGGCCCCCCTCAACCCCGTTGGCGACCGCGAGGGGTGTACGCTGAAAAACGGTGTCGTTCGCACGCCCACAGGCTTTCGCGCGGCCATCGACACCCTGCGCGACGGGGGCTGGACCGGGCTCGACTGCGACCCGGCCTATGGCGGCCAAGGCATGCCCAACGTCCTCGCATCGGCTGTGGGAGAGATGTTTTCCGCCGCCAACATGGCCCTGATGATGTATCCCGGCCTCACCCACGGCGCCTATTCGGCACTTCATGCGCATGGGTCGGACGCTCAGAAAGAGACCTATCTGCCGAAACTCGTCAGCTTCGAATGGGGCGGGACGATGAATTTGACAGAGCCTCAATGCGGCACCGACCTCGGCCTTATCCGCACCAAGGCCGACCCTCAGGACGATGGCAGCTACCGGATCACCGGCCAAAAGATCTGGATCTCGGCCGGAGAGCATGACATGGCCGACAACATCATCCACCTCGTCCTTGCCAAGATCCCCGGCGGGCCCGAGGGCGTGAAAGGCATCAGCCTTTTCATCGTGCCGAAATTCATGGTCAAGGACGATGGCAGCCTCGGCGACCGCAACGCGGTGTCCTGCGGCGGGCTCGAATCCAAAATGGGAATCCACGGCAACGCGACCTGCGTGATGAATTACGACGGCGCCACGGGCTATCTGGTGGGCGAGGCGCATAAGGGTCTGCGCGCGATGTTCACCATGATGCACGAGGCGCGGCTCGGCGTCGGCGTCCAGGGGCTGTCGCAAGCGGCGGTCGCCTACGAAAACGCCCGCGCCTTCGCCCAAGACCGCGTCCAGGGCCGCGCCGTCACTGGGGCAGAGGCGCCTGAAAAACCGGCGGATCCGATCCTTGTGCACCCCGATGTGCGCCGCATGCTGATGGATCAGAAAAGCTTTGTCGAAGGCGGGCGCGCCTTCGCGCTTTGGGCCGCGTCGCTGATCGACCGCTCGCACCGGATGGACGACGCGGATGCCGAGGGGCTCGTCTCGCTCCTTATCCCCGTGGTCAAAGGCTTTCTCACCGACAAGGGGTTCGAGGCCGCCGTCTCCGCGCAACAGGTCTATGGCGGGTCGGGCTACACGACCGAATGGGGGGCGGAACAATTCGTCCGCGATGTGCGCATCGCCATGGTCTATGAAGGGACCAACGGCATCCAAGCGCTGGATCTTGTGGCCCGCAAGTTGCCCGCCGACGCCGGCAAACACGCCATGGCGTTTTTTGAGATCGTCAAAGCCTTCCTTAAGGAAAACGAGGGCGATGCCGCCCTCAAGGCCGATTTTCTGGACCCGCTCAAATCCGCGTCCAAGGACCTGCAGGCGGCGGCGATGGTCTTTGTGCAGCACGGGATGAAGGCGCCGAACACCGCGCTCGCCGGCGCCGCCGATTTCCTGCATCTCTTCGGCCATGTCAGCCTCGGCTTGATGTGGGCGAGAATGGCCAAGGCCGCCGGCGCAGCTTTGGCCGCGGGCGCCGAAGCCACCGATATCTACCGCTCCAAAATCGCGACCGGGCGCTTCAATCTGGCCCGCCAACTCCCGGCCACAGCGCTCCACCTCAAACGCTTCGAAACCGGGGCAGAGCCCGTGATGGCCCTCGTCGCCGCCGCCTTTTAGGCGCGGGCTGGCGGGCGGGCCGCTGCGGCGCCGCGCGCCGCAGTCGGGGCGCCCAGAAGCCCGCGCCGCCCCCAAGGACACACCCATGACCCCAACGCTGCACTGCTTCGCACAATCCGGCAACGCCTACAAAGTCGCCCTCACCCTGGCGCTGCGCGACCAGCCCTGGACGCCCATTTTCGTCGAGTTCTTCGCCGGCGCGGCCCGCACCGATGCCTACCGCGCGGTCAACGAAATGGGCGAAGTGCCGACCTACACCGAAGGCGCGCTTCGCCTCACCCAGTCCGGCGTGATCCTCGACCACCTCGCCCGCCGCCATAGCCGCTTCGGACCGGAAACCGAGGCCGAGCGGCAGGAGATCCTGCGCTGGCTGCTTTGGGACAACCACAAACTGACCGCCAACCTCGCAACCGGTCGCTTCATGACGCTCTTCCTGCCCGAGGCCAAGCGCAACGCCGACATTATCGCCTTCCTCTTGGGACGCGCGCGCGCCGCGATGGGGGTGCTCGACGCCCGGCTCGCGAACCGCGATTTCATCCTCGGACCGCGGCTGACCATCGCCGACCTCTCCTGCGCGGGCTATCTCTACTTTCTCGATGAAATCGACCTCGACATCGCGCCCTTTCCCCACCTTGCAGCCTGGCGCGCGCGGATCGCGGCGCTGCCCGGCTGGGCCCACCCCTATGACCTGATGCCGGGCCATCCCCGGGATCAGGGATGAGCGCACCCGCGATCCTGGCCCTGCTCGGCATCCTGGCGGGAACGCTGTGCTTGATCCTGCGCAGGGCGGCGCGGCGCTGCCCCGCCCCCGGCGCTACCGGCCTGCCATCGGCACTTGGCGATGCGCTGACCGGCTGGGTCGCTTGGGT
>CALCPC010000493.1 GCA_937900975.1 uncultured Paracoccaceae bacterium | reverse complement strand
CTGGTCGCGCTCTACCGGCCAGGGCCGATGGAGAACATCCCGAAATTCTGCAACGTCAAAAACGGGCGGGAGCCGCGCGCCGGGATCCACCCCCTGATCGATCCGATCCTCGATGAGACGCAAGGCATCATCGTCTACCAAGAACAGGTGATGGAGATCGCCCGCAAGATGGCGGGCTACAGCCTTGGTGGCGCGGACATGCTGCGCCGCGCGATGGGCAAGAAGATCCAGGCGGCAATGGATGCTGAGCGGCCAAAGTTTCTGGCCGGCGCCGCCGAGAACGGCGTGGAGGAGGCGAAGGCCATCGAGGTTTGGAACCTCCTCGACAAGTTCGCCAATTATGGGTTCAACAAGTCCCACGCCGCCGCCTACGCGGTTGTCAGCTACCAGACCGCCTGGCTGAAAGCCAATCACCCGGTGGAGTTCATGGCCGCGGTGATGAACTGCGACCTGCACCTGACCGACAAGCTGAACGTCTATAAGCAGGAGGTGGATCGGCTGGGGATCGAGATGGTGGCGCCCTGCGTCAACCGCTCTGATGCCGTGTTTTCTGTCGCGGAGGGCCGGATCCTTTATGGGCTTGGCGCGTTGAAAAACGTTGGTGTGGAGGCGATGCGCCTGATCGTAGCGGCACGGGGCACGGGCGAGTTTGCCGATCTTGTCGATCTGGCACGGCGGGTTGAGCTGCGCCGCGTCGGCAAGCGCCCGTTGGAGTTGCTGGCCCGCGCCGGTGCCTTCGACTGTCTCGATGGCAACCGGCGCAAAGTGTTCGAAAGCCTTGACGCGTTGGTCGCCTTTTCCGGCTCGGCCCATGATGAGGCAGCCTCGGCGCAGATCTCGATGTTCGGCACCGGCGGCGCGGACCTGCCCGCGCCGCGCCTGCCGATGCCCGAGGATTGGTGGCCGAACGAGCGCCTGGGGCAAGAGCATCAGGCCGTCGGCTTCTACCTGTCCGGCCACCCGCTTGACGACTATATGGGCGCGCTTCGGCGCAGCCGCGTGCTGACGCTGGCGGATGTGACAGCCAAGGCCGCGTCGGGGCCGGTTGCCGTGCGCATGGCAGGCTCTGTCGCCGCGCGGCAGGAGCGGAAATCGGCGCGCGGCACGCGATTTGCCTTTGTCCAAATGTCAGACCCGACGGGGCTTTTCGAGGTCACGGTTTTCTCCGACACGCTCGATGACGCGCGCGATTTGCTGGAGCCGGGGCAAAACGTGGTCATGGCGGTGGAGGCGACGCTGGAAAGCGACCAGGTAAAGTTGCTGGCCCGGTCCGTCCAGCCGGTCGATCAGGCGGTCGCGGGTGCGGCACCGGCGGGGCTGAAGGTTTTTGTCAACGATGCCGCGGCCCTGCCCTCCGTCGCGCTGCGGTTGGAAGACGCGCCAGGCGCCCCCGCCCGCAGCCATGGTCCCGTCAACCTGATCCTGGTGCACCCCGATCTGCCGGGCGATGTCGAGATTGAGTTGCCCAAGCGGTATCCCGTGACACCGGGCGTGCGCAGTGCGATCAAGCACATCGCAGGCGTCGTGTATGTTGAGGAGTTCTGACCGCGCCCGGGGATGGTGACCCGGCGATCCTGGCCCCGGTCCGGGCCGCAGGCCGCGCTGCTCCGGTGCGGCAATCCCGGGATGCGGTGAATAAGCGATTCAATGTGGCCCCGAAACGCCCTAAGTAGCGCGCGGAGGAGGCGCGAATGGATCAAAGAGAATTGCGCAACGCGCTTGGCTGTTTCGCGACCGGCGTCACCGTGGTCACGACGATGACTGCGACAGGGCCGCTGGGCATGACGGTCAACAGCTTTGCCTCCGTCTCGCTTGACCCGCCGCTGGTGCTGTGGTCGCCCGCGCGAACCTCGGCGCGGTTTCCGGCGTTCGAGGCGGCAAGCCATTTCGCGATTCATGTCTTGGCCGAGGATCAGCGCCCGCTGGCAGAGAGATTTGCCCGCGATGGCGAGAACTTTGACGGGCTTAACCCGCAACCGGGCATCGGCGGTGTGCCGCTGTTGGCCGGCGCGGCCGCGCTTTTCCAATGCGCCCACGCGGCGGGCCATGATGGCGGCGA
>CALCPC010000492.1 GCA_937900975.1 uncultured Paracoccaceae bacterium | reverse complement strand
CATAGCGCGGATGCCGATCAGCAGGTGTTGCGCCACTTGCGTTTGGTAGAAGGCCGTGGCCATGCCGGGCAATTTCAGCTCCCCATGCAGTGGCTTGTCCGATACGCAAAGCAAGGTTCCGTAGGGCACCCGAAACCGGAACCCGTTGGCGGCGATGGTGGCGCTTTCCATATCGAGCGCAATCGCGCGGGACTGGCTTAACCGCTGGCCCGGGCCCGAGTGATCGCGCAGTTCCCAGTTGCGGTTGTCGATGGTGGCCACCGTGCACGTGCGCATTATCTTTTTAAGCTCATAGCCCGAATAGCTGGTCACCTCTGCCACCGCTTCCTGCAGCGCGACCTGCACCTCCGCCAGCGCTGGGATCGGCACCCAAACCGGGAGATCGTCGTCCAGCACATGGTCTTCGCGCACGTAAGCATGCGCCAGAACGTAGTCGCCCAAGGATTGAGAGTTCCGAAGCCCTGCGCAATGACCAAGCATCAGCCAAACATGGGGGCGCAAAACGGCGATATGATCGGTGATCGTCTTGGCGTTCGACGGCCCGACGCCGATATTGACCATGGTTATGCCCGACCCGTCTTTTCGGGTCAGATGATAGGCCGGCATTTGTGGAAGTTTCGCCGGTGCCGCGCCCTCGGTTCCGTCCGCCGTCAGAACCTGATTTCCCGGCGTCACCAAAGTCGTATAGCCGTTCGTGGGGTCCGCAACGGCCTCTGCCGCAAGCCGCACAAACTCATCAATGTAAAACTGGTAGTTCGTAAACAGGACGTGGTTTTGAAAATGCTCTGGCTGTGTGGCCGTGTAATGTGCAAGCCGGGCTAGGGAGTAGTCGATCCTTTGGGCGGTAAACAAGGCAAGCGGCAAGGATCCGTCGGCATTTTGCACGCCGGTGCCGTTTACGATGTGATCGTCGGTGGTGCTAAGATCCGGAACGTCGAAAACGTCGCGGAGCGGTTTTTCCAAACGATCCTCGATAGACCCCTCAACATGCGCGCCGGCCCCCATCGCGAAGTGAAGTGGGATCGGCGTGTCGGACAGGTCGATGACCACATCGACACCGTGATTTTCAATCAAAAGCCCAAGTTGCTGCGTCAGATAATTGCGGAACAGTCCGGGCTGCGTGATCGTCGCGCTATAGGTCCCCGGCTGCGAGACATGGCCGAAAGACAGACGGCTATCGACACCGGCAAAGCTTAACGTGGTGATCGTGACGCGGGGATAAAACGCCCGGTAGCGCGCGGGGGCGGACGCGCCGGTCATGACATCGGCGAAACCGGCGCGAAGGAAGGCGGTGGCGCGATCATAAAGCGCAATCAGGTGGCTGACAGCCTCATCGGGCTGAGAGAACCGCGCCGGCGGCGCAGCCTCGGGCGTTAAGACATCGATTGGGTCTGGTGTGTGGCTCAAGGGCGGGGTCCTGACGCTGGATTTCGCGGTGTCGCCCTGTGGTGGCGGGCGACCCGCGTCGCGTCAAGGCGCAACTTACCGCCGTCGGAAAAAGAAAAGGACCGCCACCGAGCAGCCCCCCGCCGCGGTGACGATCCCGTAGATCGGGCATCCCGGTTCCCCCCAGAACGCCGTTAAGGCAACGCAACACCGTAACTTTTTACGCGACACACAACCTTGTGGAAATCGACGCTAGCGCAAACCCCGCCACAGACATGTCGCGGATGTGACAAGTTCGTCCGAAATCCGGCGAAAAATCGCCCAATCTCATAGCCACACTTTGCGATACCTAAGGTTTTTAGGCCTGACCGCGGCCCTGTTGGACCAAAAAATTGGGGCTGCCACAGCGTTTGGACAGAAAATGGGTATGTTAAAAGCCACGCACGCGCAGATCCGGATCAGTGACCAGTTCCCGCATGTCATGCGTCTCGACCTCTTTGTCGACATGGATCGCGATCAAATTCGGGACTGTATAGACGGCGCGGCGGTCCGGCATTTCCAATCAGAATCGATCCTTCTCAGGGAAGGGCAATTCGCCGATGCCATCTACCTTCTGGTCCACGGAACGCTGGACATCACACGATCCGATGCCGACGGCCGCCGGGGTCTTTTGCACCGCGGCGGGGCCGGCACGCTTGTCGGCGATGTCGAGACTATGGGCGAGATCCCCTGCATCGCCACCTGCGAGACGGGCGCCGCGGCGACGCTGATCGGCTTTACGCGCGGCCAGTTTCACGAGATGCTGGGTCTGCCGCTTTTCACGCGCAACCTGTCGCGGATCCAAGCGCAGCGGTTGCATCGGGCGAACCTGCTTCGGACCCTCGACAATTTCGTGCCCATTGAACAGCGGCTTGCCACATATCTCTGCTATCTTGCGGATCGCAACTCTGTCGTTGTCGCGAACCAGAACTTTCTGGCCGATATTGTTGGCTGCTCGCGCCAGACAGTGAACCGAGTGTTGCGCAGTCTGCGCGACCAGGGACTGATCGAGACCCATAACAGCTGGATTCGGGTGTTGGAAGGGACCGGTTGCAGGCACTGACGGCTGTTCACCTGGTTTAGGCCGTCACCCGCTGCGCAAGTCCTGGGCAGCAATGCCGGGCGATGTTGGGCTTTTATGTTGCGCACGCGAAACACTCCGCGGCCGCTGATCTGCTTGCAGCGACGCGCGCAAGTCCTTGATGGCGCT
>CALCPC010000491.1 GCA_937900975.1 uncultured Paracoccaceae bacterium | reverse complement strand
AGACAGAGCCAAACTGCTCTGCCAGCCCGATGATCAGCGCGCCGAGCGCGGCCCCAGGGATCGACCCCATGCCACCCACGATGACAACGACAAGGGAGGCGAGGAGAAACCGGATATCCTCACCCGGTGCGACGGATTGGAACGTGCCGCCGACCACGCCGGCAACCCCGGCAAGACCCGCACCGAAGGCGAAGACGCCCACGTTCACCAGCTGGATCCGGGCGCCCGTGGCCGACAGCATATCCCGGTCGTCCACGCCCGCGCGGATCAGCATCCCGATCCGCGTTTTGTTCAAGACCAGCCACATCGCAACGCCCACAACCACCGCCGCGGCGAAGATGACGACCCGCACCATCGGGTATTTGAGGTAGGTCGTCACGACCTCTCCCGACGACCGGACGCGCTGGCTGGAGATAAAGAACGTGTCCATCGGCCCCGACAGCCAGGAGGGCGGGTTGATGTTGTAAAAATCGCCGCCAAAGCCCCAAAGCATCAGATCGGCCAAAACGATGGAGATGCCGATGGTCACCAGCGTCTGGCGCAGATCCTGCCCTTCCATCCGCCGAAACACCACGATTTGCAGCAGGACGCCGACCGCGCCGACCAGGATGAACGCCACGGGAAAGGCCAGCAGCCAAAACCCCGTCCATTTGGCCGCGAAAAACCCGATATACCCGCCCAGAAGATACAGCGAGCCATGGGCGAGGTTGACGTTGCGCATCAGCCCGAAAATCAGCGTGAAGCCAGAGGCGACCAGAAAGTAAAGCCCACCCAGCGTGATGCCGTTGAAAAGCGCGTTCATGAAGACCTTCTTGCGCCCGATCAGGTCGATCAACCAGGCCGGCCAAACCGCAAACATCAGCCACAACAGCACCACGACAACCGCGACAAGCAGCGCGGTCCACCAAGGATGACGGTCGGCAAACCGCCTCATCGTCGCGTCCTGAGCCGTCGGCGTGGCATCCGTGCGTTTATCCTCCCTGATCGCGTCGCCCTTGGTTGGGCGTTATGAGGGGGAGGCTATGGTGGAAGCGCGCGGCGCGGCGTACCCCAGGGTCTTCTCTGGTCGCCGATCATCGGAAAACCGGCATCAAGGATCCATTCAGTATTTTACCCCTCTTTAGTATTGAAGCCAAAGTTAATTTTCAGTCTTGGTAGGGTTAACCCCTGAATTCACATGTTATGGCCGCGACCCCTGCAAATCAAAGCGCGGCCTTTAGAACGCCTTAGGTTCTGCGCGCCCAGGGTGCCGTTGCGATCCGGGTGGGTCGGCGTGCTGGCAAGGGGAACGCCGGCGCAATGTCAGAAAGGCTAGGCGGCGCGTCGGGGAATCCGGCGGGCCATTTGGAAAGACGGCAAAGCCGTCCGAGAGGGGAACTTATGTCCAGCATTCTTACCAACAACGGCGCCATGGTGGCGCTGCAAACGCTGCAGTCGATCAACAGCGAGCTCGACACCACGCAGCGCATGATCTCCACCGGCAAGAAGATCGCCGACGCCAGCGATAACGCGGCGATCTGGGCGATCAGCCAGGTGATGGAATCCGATGTGGCAGGCTTTGACGCGATCAGCTCTTCTCTCGCGCTGGGGGAGTCCACCATTGCCGTTGGCCGTTCGGCCGCCGAAAGCGTGAACGAGCTTTTGACCGATATCAAAGAGCAGGTCGTGCTGTCGTCGGCCGATGGCGCCGACACCGACGCGATCCAGGACAACATCGACAGCCTGCGCGATCAGATCACCAGCATCGTGTCCTCGGCCCAGTTTAACGGCCAGAACATGCTGTCCAACGCCTCCACGACCGCCGGTGAGGGCCAGGTCGACGTGCTCGCCTCGCTCGACCGCGACGCGTCGGGCAATGTCAGCACGACCAATATCACCGTGCAAAAGCAGGATCTCGGCCAGGGTGCCAACACGGCCGGCACCACGGGCACGACGGCGGGTGGCAACGTGGCGGTTGCGGCCGGCGCGTCGGGCGTCGCGGTTGATTTCGCCTCGGCCACGGTCGAAGCGGGGCAGACCTTTGACTTCGCTCTTGCCGGTGGTCTGGCCGCTGGCGGCGACATCGGCACCACGGGCACCGTGTCTTATGTGGCGCGGGAGGGCGACACGATGGCCGACGTGACCGAGCAATTGACCGCGCGGATGAACTTCGAGGTTGCTGACCAGGGCTTTGGCGATCTTGTCTCGTTCTCGGTCAACCCCGCGGATTCGAGCCAGATCCTGATCCAGAACGACAGCGCCAACGCGATCACCATCGCAACGGGCGACGCCAACGAAGATCTGAACGGCGCCAACCTCGACGGCGGGATCGGCGGCGGGCTGGAGCTTTTGGGCGAAATCGACGTGACGACGGCCAATGGCGCCGAGGCGGCACAGGCCGCCATCGACAGCCTGATCGAAACCGCGATCGGCGCGGCGGCAGAGCTTGGCACCTCCGAAAGCCGTCTGGAGATCCAGGCCGACTTTGTCAGCAAGCTGACCGACAGCCTGAAATCCGGCATCGGCAGCCTGGTCGACACCAATATGGAGGAGGCTTCGGCCCGTCTGCAGGCCCTGCAGGTCCAGCAGCAGTTGGGCATTCAGTCGCTGTCCATCGCCAACCAGGCGCCGCAGAACATCCTGTCGCTGTTCCGGT
>CALCPC010000490.1 GCA_937900975.1 uncultured Paracoccaceae bacterium | reverse complement strand
GTCTACACACAAGGCCGCTACCGCGCGCTTTACGGCGCCTGGCTTTGCGGTACGGTGCTTGGCCAGGTTGGCATGGCGCTTCACCACAAGATTTGCCACACGCTTGGCGGCACGTTCAACCTGCCCCATGCCGAGACCCATGCGGTGATGCTGCCCCACACCGTCGGCTACAACGAAACCGCGGTGCCTGCGCTTTTGGCGCCGCTTGCAGAGGCGTTCGGCGGGCAAGCAGGGCCCGGGCTTTTCGCTTTTGCCAGCCAGGTCGGCGCGCCGCTCTCGCTGGCCGATCTTGGGTTTCGGGAAGCCGACCTTGACCGCGCCGCGCATGTCGCCGCCAGCAATCCTTATTGGAACCCGCGTCCGATCACACAGGCCGGTTTGCGCGCCATGCTTCAGGATGCTTTCGACGGTGCGCCCCCCGGCGCGCGATGACCGCAACAAAAAAAGCCTAGGGAGAGCGCTGACATGGACGAACACGAAAGCGGCTATTTCACCGAAGAAACCTCCGTCGACGTCGTCACCAACCGCAACAAGAACGCCGAAAATCAGCGCCTGCGGGCGGTGATGGAGGTCATCACCCGAAAGCTCCACGAAGCCGTGAAAGAGATCGAGCCAACGGATAGGGAATGGATGGAGGCGATCCTTTTTCTGACCAAGACCGGGCAGATCTGTGATGACTATCGGCAGGAGTTCATTCTGCTGTCAGATGTTCTTGGCGTCTCGATGCTTGTCGATGCGATCCAAAGCCGCCGCCCGTCCGGCGCGACCGAAAACACCGTGCTCGGCCCGTTTCACGTTGGCGGCGCACCGGACATGGCGATGGGATCAAACATCTGCCTCGACCAGAAGGGAGAGCCGATGTTTGTGCATGGCTGTATCCGGGATCTGGACGGCAAACCGCTTGAAGGGGTGCGGATCGACGTCTGGCAGGCCAATGACGAAGGCTTTTACGACGTCCAGCAACGCGGCGTTCAACCAGAGTTCAACCTGCGCGGCGTGTTCAAAACGCAGTCGGACGGGCGCTATTGGTTCAAAGCGATCAAGCCGCGCTACTACCCAATCCCCGATGACGGCCCGGTGGGTCAGCTTCTGGGGCATCTGGGGCGCCATCCTTACCGGCCGGCGCATTTCCACTATCTGATTACGCTGGACGGGTATGACAAACTGACCACGCATATCTTCGACCCCGATGATCGCTATATCCACTCCGACGCGGTCTTCGGTGTGAAGCAAAGCCTGATGGCAGAGTTCAAGCGCAAGGAGGACGCGGAGCAAGCGGCGGCGCATGGCTTCGACGGATCGGTATTCTACGACGTCGAATACGACTTCGTCCTGGTCAAATCGAAAACTACCGCATTAACCCGTCCCGCACAAAAATAGCGCGGCGATGCCATAGAGATATTTACTCGACAAAATATTACAGTGGAGAATGGATAAGCCTCATCCTGCGAATATTATTCGTACTGCCGTTCTGTAGATAGTTTATAGTAATCATTATTCGGCAACGCTTAAAACAAACTCCTCTCCCAAAACCCGTCAAAAATCGGAGACCCAAAGCATGAGACCTGCAAGTGTCCTAAGCATCGTCGCTACATCTATTGTTTGGGCCGGGTTTGGGATCGCTCAACCGACCGAGCCCGATCCGATCAATAACGCCGATCAAGCGCCCTATATCCGGTCGGCTTTGCCGCTTGATGAGCCACGGCACCTTTGCATCGACCTGCCGGGGCACGGCAGTTCGGTCGAGACCAACGCGCCTTTTTCGGTTCACACCTGCAAGGATGGAATGTGGAACCTTGATGAAAGGTTTCGCTGGACGGCGGACGAAACGGGCCTTGAGATGCCGCAATACGAACTCTGCCTCGCGGCGGAAAGCGCCACGGCGGGCGCGTCGGTTGTCCTTGCCGCTTGTGGCAGCGACACGGCTTTGATCGTTTATGAAAATGCCCGCCTGAAGCTGTCGGCAGATCCGTCTCTTTGCATCACGATGGCCGACAGACGGTCTGAGCTAACGGCCGGCGGAAAGCGGTTTCCCCAGCGTTATCGGGCGCGGCCAATCTCGTTTGAGGTCTGCTCTGACGCCGCGATAGAGCGCCAGCTTTGGTCGATAACCCAGCCGCTGGATCTTGAGACAACCCTTCTGCCGCCCGCCGGAAGTTTGCCGGTCGACGATTAGCGCACTTTCCGTTCAGAGCAGGTCAGCTTCATCCGAAAACGCGTTCAAGATCAGGGGCATGCCGATCTTGAGGCAGCGATGTCTGATCCAATGTAAACGGAAAATGCGCTAGCCCGGCACATTCGTTTTGGACACCGCCGGGTTGAGCGGTCTTTTCTTCGCCCCGTCGCGCGTCTCCCGACGCTTTATCGCCAGGGCCGGCGGGCGCCCGCCCAGCGCATCCCGCAGTCTAAACCCAAGGTCTGCCAAACGCTCGGCGTCATCCTCACCGATGGCGGCGGCCATCCGATCGTCGACCCGCTGCCATGCGGCGTGGACGCCTTCGACAAGGGAGCGCCCTTTCTCGGTCAGGCGCAGCGTATTGGTGCGCCGCTCCTGCGGATCGACCTTGCGTTCGATAAACCCGCCATCCACCAGCCGTTGGGTCATCGTGCTCATGCTGGCGGCGGTCACCCCAAAGGCGCGGGCCAGATCGACCTGCGCACAGCTTTCGACCTGCGACAGCGCATCCAGCACCCGTGCCTGACGCGGCCGCAAATCCAGACGCGCAAGCTGCGCGTGCAGGTACCGGTCCAAGAGATCGGCAGAGTGGAGGAGGGCGTGTAATCGGTGCGCTTTACGTAACATACAAATTATTAGTATGTTAACTTCGAATCTGTTGCAACGGTTGGGGGCTAGGGGCCTATGTCGAGTGTCGATACTGCGGGTCGGACGACCAGCCGGCGCTTGCGGACAAGCGCCTTGTCGGGATCGAGCGCCGCCCCGTGCCCGCCACCTTCGGTGCCGCCGATGGCAGACTTACGCCTGTGCCGATGACCGGCGGTTCTGGGGCGCGGACCGGCCGATGCAAATGCACCCGCGCGGCCCGTCGATGGCGTTGCCCAACACCACAGCGCCAAACCACGTTCCATTCAGGGAAGGGATCACATGAACATCCAACAACCACAGCCGCGATTGACTGCGGCCGACTTCGATCAAGAGCTTTTGGATCTTTACGATTACTATGCGCATGGCAAAATTTCGAAGCGTCAGTTCTTGGATGAGGCTGGAAAATGGGCCGTGGGCGGCCTGACCGCCATCGCGATCCTGAACACGCTGTCCCCAAACTATGCGCTGGCCCAACAGGTTGCCGAGGACGATCCCGATATCCTGGGCGAGGACATCCTTTACAGCAGCCCAAACGGCACGGGCGATATCAACGCCTATCTGGTCCGCCCGGCCAATATCGATGCAGAGCGTCCGCCAGCCGCCGTTTTGGTGGTGCACGAGAACCGCGGGCTCAACCCCTATATCCGTGACGTGGTCCGGCGTCTGGCCAAGGCCGGTTTTGTGGCGATGGGGCCCGACGGGTTGTCCTCGCGCGGCGGCTATCCAGGCAATGACGATGAGGGCCGCACGATGCAGCGCCAAATCGACCGGGACGCGCTTTTGAACGACTTTTTTGCGGGCTTTGAGTTTCTGCAAACGCTAGACGGGACCAGCGGGCGGGTGGGCGCGACCGGCTTTTGCTATGGCGGCGGCGTGGTGAACAAGCTGGCCGTGGCCTATCCGGAACTGGCCGCGGGCGTGCCCTTTTACGGCGCCGCGGTGCCCGCCGATCAAGTGCCGGCGATCCAGGCGCCTTTGATGATCCAGCTTGCCGCGCTGGACCGGCGGATCAACGCCATGTGGCCGGCCTACCAAAAAGCCCTGGAAGACAACGACAAACGCTACAGCGCCCACATCTATCCAGACGTCAACCACGGCTTTCACAACGACACGACCCCGCGCTACGACGCGGCGGCGGCGGATTTGGCGGAAGAGCGGATGATCGCCTGGTTCCAGACCTACCTCGCTTAGCGGCCTCCGCCGCCCTTATGGGAGCGATCCGAACGGCGCGGCCTTTCCCGCCGCGCCGTTCGGCACCCCAGGCAGAGCACGGCGAAAGCCATGTCTTGACCCTTCCCCGGGCCCATCGTTTGCGGGCGCATGGCAGGGCGCAGGCTGCTATCGCCACCCGACAGAGCGTGCCGTGAGCAGGCTGCTCT
>CALCPC010000489.1 GCA_937900975.1 uncultured Paracoccaceae bacterium | reverse complement strand
TCCGGAAGACGAGGAACAAAAGCACGCCGATCAGGACCGATGCCAGCGCGACCAGCGCAAAAGCATAAGGGCTTTCCGTCACCGGGATGCCCCCGACATTGATCCCCAAAAGACCGGTCAGAAACCCAAGCGGCAGAAAAATAGCCGCCGCAACCGATAGCAGGTATCCGTTTCGGCCAAGGGCAGCGGCCTGCACGACCTCGACATGGTCCTGGATGGCCGACAGCCGGTCGGCCATTGCGTCCAATTCTTCCAACGTGCGCAGCACCCGGTTTTTCGTGTCCTCAAGCAGCGCCACATGCTGTTTTTCGAAGGGCCAGACCGTGCCGCCCGCCAAGTCGGCCAAAGCCTCGCTTTGCGGTCTGACAAACCGCCTGAGCTTGATCACGCTTTGGCGCAGGCCCGCCAACTCACCGCTCAGCGCGGGGCCGGCGTCGATGGCGCGCTCTTCCAAAGCGTCGGTCTCCTCGACCAGGTGAAGCGACGCCTTTTCCAGCCGTTTGGTCAGCCCGTGGGTCACCGCGGTCAGGAAATGCTCAAGCGTTTGCGGCGCTGTCCCGGCCTCGGCCTCCTGTCGGATCGCATCTATCGCCCAGACCTTGCGCAGCCGCGCGCTCACGATCAGCCCCGCAGAGATCCAAAGGCGGAGCGAGACCATATCCTCAGCGTTCGCGCCGGCATTAAGGTTTACCCCGCGCAGGTTCAGGATAAGGCCGCCTTCCAAAACATCGCAGCGCGGCCGCGTCACACATTGCAAAAGGGTCGCGGCCGCCAAAGCCCGAAGAAGGTGACGCGCCCAACCCGCAATCCCCTGGCCTGCGACGTCAAAATGAAGCCAGCGATAGGCGGCGCCGTCCTGTTTGGCGGCACTTGGCCACGCGGCGTCAATCGGATCCGCCCGGCCATCCGGCCAGATGTCGAAAGCGCAGACCATGGCCACGCGCGATGCGGTCCCCGCGCCGCCGCTTGTCTGCACTGTCATCGCGCCCCTTCCACACCCACAACCCTGCCCGATAGCGCTCGCCCTGTCAGGCACCAAAACGCCAAGACTCCACCGAAGCCTAGAACAGGAGGCCAGGCCGCAAAAAGGGGGGCGGATTTCTCCGCCCCAGGGGTTGGGTGGGCCATTTTTTTTTGCATTTTCCGTTCAAAGCGGCTCAGCCTTGAACAGAAAACGCGCTCTAGATCCTCAGGTTGCTGATCTTGAGGCAGCGATTTCTGATCCAATGTGACCGGAACTTGCGCTAGAAGCCG
>CALCPC010000488.1 GCA_937900975.1 uncultured Paracoccaceae bacterium | reverse complement strand
GCTGCCGCTTTGGGCGCGCATCGCCCCGCGGGAGCTTTTGGTGGCAGAGGGGGCAGGGCTCCACGCGCTGGCGGCGGACGTCGGCGTGACACTGACAGAGCGGCCCGCACTGGCATTTGACAGTGCCACAGGCTCGGCGCGGCTGAAGGCTGCGCTGCGGGTCGATACGTTGGACGGCTTTGGCGGTTTCCAGCGGGAGGAGCTGTCCGCGCTTGGCGCGCTTCTGGACTATCTGGAAATGACGCAAAAGGGGCAGCTTCCGCTTTTGCAGCCGCCTCGGCGCGAACATCCGGGTGGAACCTTAAGCATCGACGCTGCGACGCGCCGCAATCTGGAGTTGGAGAGAAGCCTTTCGGGCGGTCGGGACGGCACGCTTTTGTCCGTTATCGACCGCACGCGGTCGTCTGCCGGCGCGCGGCTGTTGGAGACGCGGCTGAACGGTCCGTCGGCGGATTTGGCCGAGATTGCTGCCCGCCATGATGCGGTCGAATGGTTGCTCGACCGACCCGAGGCGCTGACCCGATAGAAATCCGCCCTGGCCGAGATCCCGGATCTGGAGCGGGCGCTGACCCGCCTTGCGCTTAACCGCGGCGGGCCGCGCGATCTGGGCCAGATCCGCGATGCGCTGCGCGGCGCAGCGCAGCTTCACCCCGTCGTGGCGGAGGCTGGGGCTGAGCGGTTGCGCGCCGCCGCCGCGGATCTTTTGGCGCCCGAGGGGTTGGTCGCCGATCTTACCGCCGCATTGGTCGCAGAGCCGACGCATCTGGCCCGCGACGGCGGCTTTGTCGCCCCGGGTTGGGACCCCGAGCTTGATGAAACCCGGGCGCTGCGGGACGAAGGGCGGCGCGTCATCGCGGGGCTTGAGGCGACCTATCGCGCGGACACGGGCATCGGGGCGCTTAAGATCCGGCACAACTCTGTGCTTGGCTATTTTGGCGAAACGCCTGCTGGGCACACCGCGAAAATGACCGGCCCGCCGTTGGACGCCGTGTTTCGCCACCGCCAGACAACGGCCAACCAGGTGCGCTTCACCACGGCTGAGCTGTCGGATTTGGAGACCCGTATCCTGACTGCCGCGGCGCGCGCGCAGGCGTTGGAAATGGCCGTCTTCCGGGCACTGTCGGAGGCCGTTCTGGACGTTGCAGCGCCGCTGCAAGCGCTTGCCCGCGCGTTGGCTGAGATCGATGTCTCGATGGGGCTTGCCGATCTTGCGCGGGGCGAGGGGTGGGTGCGGCCCCGGATGACGCGCGACCGGCGCTTCCAGATCATCGGTGGCCGCCACCCGGTCGTGGCCGCGGCGCTGCGTAAGACCGGCGGGCAGACGTTTGTGGCCAATGATTGCGATTTATCGGCGGAGGCGCGCCCGCTTTGGCTGCTAACGGGCCCGAACATGGCTGGAAAGTCGACGTTTCTGCGCCAAAACGCGCTGATCGCGATCCTGGCGCAGATGGGCGCCTTCGTCCCGGCGTCGCGGGCCGAAATCGGGGTGGTCGATCAGGTGTTCAGCCGGGTCGGCGCCGCCGATGACCTGGCGCGGGGGCGGTCCACTTTCATGGTCGAAATGGTCGAGACCGCAGCGATCTTGAACCAGGCGGGTCCCCGGGCGTTGGTTATCCTGGACGAGATCGGGCGCGGGACGGCGACCTATGACGGTCTTTCAATCGCTTGGGCGACGCTTGAGCATCTTCACGAGGTCAATGGCTGCCGCGCGCTTTTCGCCACGCATTATCATGAGCTTACGGCACTGGACCAGCGGTTGAACGGGCTTCGCAACGTGACCATGGCAGTGCGAGAGCATGAGGGCCAAGTGATCTTCCTGCATGAGGTGCAAGAGGGCGCGGCGGACCGGTCCTATGGCGTGCAGGTCGCGCGGCTCGCCGGTCTGCCGACAGACGTGGTGGAGCGGGCGCGCGCGGTGCTGGACAGGTTGGAAAGCGCGGATCGTGGCCAGGGGGCCCAGGTCCTGATCGACGATCTGCCGCTTTTCCGTGCGGCGCCCGCCGCGCCACCGCCCGCGCCAGCGGAAACGCCGCTGCGTGACCGGCTGGTGTCGGTCGCGCCGGCTGCCCTGTCGCCGCGGGAGGCCTTGGACCTGGTCTATGAGTTAAAGGCGTTGGCGGACGATCCCGGATAGGCAACGCGTTGCGCGCGCAACACCGCGGGCCCAGAACCCGATGGCCGGTGGCGAAGGGCGCATGGCCATGCGGCCGGTATCCGGGGGCTGCGGCCACGGACCTGGCGGCGCAGGTCCTGCGCTGAGAGCATTTTCCGCAGGTCAGCCTTCATCAAAAAACGCGTTTAAGATCAGAGGCATGCTGATCTCAAGGCCGCGCTTTCCGATCCAATGGGAACGGAAATTGGTCTAAGGCGCAGCGTGGATGCGCACCGGCCTCGCCAAGACGTGTTCCTCAAGATTGCTGTCCGGCCCCACATAATCGAGCACGGCAAAGTCTTGGGCGGCAACCAGCGGCGCCAAAACGCCGTGCCAAGTGCCACGGAGATAGTTGACGCCAAGCCCGGGCGCGGCCCAAAACGCCAGCGGCGGCCCCGGGCGTCCGCCCGCATCCTCGGCCACGATCACCAAGTAGGGTGTCCCGCCGAGCGGCAGAAAAGCCTGGCTGCCCAGGGGATGGCGCTCCATCATGGTGAGGGTCAGCGGCATCGTCACGGGCTCTGCCCGAAACAGGCTGATGCCGACGGCGCCATCGGCACAGTCGATCCGGGCGAGATCGTGAAAGCGCAGGCACTGTCCGGCATTGATCGGGCGACCCGCGGCGGCGCCGGGCTGGATTACATCCCCGAACCGCCTGAAATCGGCGGTGGTAAGCGGGCTTGCAACGGTCACAGCGCAAGCTTGGGAAAGCGGTTCACGTCCTTGTAAAGCAGGTATCGGAACCGCCCCGGACCGCCGGCATAGCAGGCTTGCGGGCAGAACGCGCGCAGCCATAGGAAATCGCCCTCCTGCACCTCCACCCAGACATCGTTCAGCCGGTAGACGCCCTTGCCCTCCAAAATATAAAGCCCGTGCTCCATCACATGCGTCTCGGAAAACGAAATCGCGCCGCCGGGGGTGAAGTTCACGATGTTAACCATCATGTCGTGGCGCATATCGCGGGGATCGACAAAGCGCGTTGTCGACCAGGAGCGGTGGCCCTTCATCGGCGCCGTGGGCACGTCCTGTTCATGGGCAAAGATCGGGTCCGGCGGACCAAGGCCCGGGGCAGGCTCATAGCGTTTGCGGATCCAGTGAAACCGGGCGGGGGCCGTGTCGGTGTTGCGCACGGTGTAGCCCAATCCCGGCGGCAAATAGGCATAGCCGCCTGGGCCGAGCGCCTCGGCCTGGCGACCGTTGATGGTGACGGTCAGCTTCCCCTCAAGGACAAAAAAGACCGCCTCCGCGCCTGCGTCGGGCTCTGGGTGATCAGAGCCGCCGCCGCCCTGAACCTCTAGGATGATCTGGCAGAACGTCTCGGCAAAACCCGACAATGGCCGCGCCAGAACCCAGCCTCGCGTCCCCTCCCATCCCGGAAAAAGGCTGACGACGATATCGGTCATGACCCGGCGCGGGATAACGGCGAACGCCTCGGTAAAGATGGCGCGGCTCGACAAAAGTTCGGTTTCTGGCGGCAATCCGCCCTGGGGCGCAAAATAAGGGGTCATGGCAAAAGCTCCACCAGTCGAATACGGGCAATGGCCTCAACCTGGCGGCAGGCCTCGTCGATCTCCGCAGGCAGGCTTGCGTCAAGCCGCGCGCGGAAGATGTCCAGGATGTCGGTGGCGCTTCGGCCCTTGACGGCAAGAATGAATGGAAATCCGAACCGCGCGCGGTAGCGGGCGTTGAGGTCGGTGAACGCCGCGCGTTCCTGATCCGTCAGTGCGTCGAGCCCGGCGCTCGCCTGTTCTTCGGTCGATGCGCCGGTCAGTCTGCGGGCCGCGGCAAGTTTGCCGGCAAGGTCTGGATGGGCGCGCAACACCTCCAACCGCTCGGGCCCGCTGGCGGTGCGGAAAACCCGACAAAGCGCGTTGTGCAGGCCAGCGGCACTGTCATGCGCTGGCCCCAATTCCAGATCGAAGGCGCGGTCGGCTATCCAGGCGCTGTGCTCGAAAACGTCCCCGAAGGCCGCGACAAACGCCGCGCGGCTCATGCTCGACGGGCGGGGGCGATCGCTTTGCGGATGGGTGGCCTGCCAATGGCGGGCAATGTCGATCCGGCGGGCAATCCAGACCCGATCATGGCGCAGCACATGGTCGAGAAAGCGTTTCAGCGCCATGATCCGGCCAGGGCGACCGGCCAGGCGACAATGCAGCCCCACCGACATCATCTTGGGCGCGCCGGCCATGCCTTCGGCGTAAAGGCAGTCGAAACTGTCGCGCAGATAGGTGTAGAACTGATCGCCGGCGTTGAACCCTTGCGGGGTGGCAAAGCGCATGTCGTTGGCATCCAGCGTGTAGGGCACGATCAGCTGGCCGCCGTGCCAATAGGGCAGATCGTCGGCATAGCTGTCGGCGACATAGGCAAAGCCGCCCTCCTCGGCGGCAAGATCGACCGTCTGCATCGAGGCCCGACCAGTGTACCAGCCCAAAGGCCGGCTGCCGGTGACAGCGCGGTGGAGCGCAACAGCCGCCGCCATGTCGGCCCGCTCCGCGTCGGGGGTGAAATCCTTGTATTCGATCCATTTCAGCCCGTGGGACGCGATTTCCCACTGCGCCGCCTGCATGGCCGCAACTTGTTCAGGGCTGCGGGCCAGCGCCGTTGCGACGCCATAGACCGTCAGCGGCACACCAAGATCTGTGAAAAGACGGTGCAGCCGCCAGAACCCGGCGCGGGCGCCATACTCGTAGATCGTCTCCATATTCCAATGGCGCTGGCCGGGCCATGCCGCGGCGCCGACAATCTCGGACAGGAAAGCCTCGGACCCCGCGTCGCCATGCAAGATGTTGTTCTCGCCGCCCTCCTCGTAATTGAGCACGATCTGTAGCGCGTGCGCGGCACCGCCCGGCCAGGCCGGATCGGGCGGCGCCGCGCCATAGCCTAGGGTGTCGCGGGGGTAGCGGGTCATGGGAAGGTCTCCGGCGATGCCCGCACATCGTGCAGATCGGTGCGGGCGCGTCAAAAGGTTTACGCGCACCCGCTGTCCGAGGCTGGAACTTTCGCCGCTGGCGGGTCAGAGTGCGGGCACTTTAGGAGGCGCTTATGCAAAACGGGTCGCTAACCACCCATGTCTTGGATACTGCGCGCGGCTGTCCGGCGGAGGGGGTTGGCCTATCGCTCTACCGGATTTCAGGCACGGCGCGGCAGAAGCTTGCCGAAGCGGTGACCAATTCGGACGGACGGACCGACGCGCCGATCCTCGCGGACGCGGCGTTTGAGATCGGCACTTATGAATTGATCTTTTTTGCGGGGGCGTATTTGCAGGCGGCGGGGCTGGCCGGCGCGGCGCCTTTGTTCCTCGACGCGGTGCCGATCCGGTTCGGGATGGCGGAAGACCGTCATTATCATGTGCCGCTTTTGCTATCGCCCTTTGGCTATTCGACGTATCGGGGCAGCTGATGCGGCAAGACAGCGAAGGGACGCGGTGGCCGGGAAAAACGCCAAGGGTTTTATGGACCCCAAGCGGCGCCGGCCCCAGGCACAACCGATGGGGCAGGGGCCGGTGTCGGCGCGGGCTGTGCCCGCGCGCCGCCAGCCAAAACCCACCCCAAAAGCGGGGACCCCACAAAACCAAATAGACCCCGCACAAAAACACCAAAAACGGCCCCGAGAAAGGGGGGGGCAAA
>CALCPC010000487.1 GCA_937900975.1 uncultured Paracoccaceae bacterium | reverse complement strand
AGAGTCCGACGCCCTGATTTATGTGGACGCGGTTGCGTCCCTGGCCGGCGCCGAAACGCCGATGGACGCGGTTCTGGACCATGCAATCCGAGAGATGGGGTTGGAGCATGCGAACATCGTGCTGCTGCAGGCAACCTCACCCTTGCGGCGGGATGCGACGATCCATGCGGCCATCGACCGCCACCGCGGGGGCGATCACGATCTGGTTTTGACGGTGACAGAGGCCGAGCGCGGGATCCTGAAATGGGGCTTGGTTGAGGCGGGGCGGTTTCTGCCTGTCCGCAAACCCGAGCACTGTTTTCAAAACCGCCAGGATCTGCCCGCGGTGTGGCGCCCGACCGGCGCTGTCTATGTCTTTTCCGCCGCTTGGTTTTTGGCCAATGGCGGCTTGGCGACGGAGCGGATTGGCGCCGTGCCCATGCCAGCGGGCGATGCGGCCGATATCGACGATGCGGAGGATTTTCGCCGCGCCGAAGCGGCGTTTTCAGCGCGGGCAGAGCAGTGAGCGACACAGGTCGCCCGCTGCTCGCCTCCTATGGCGGCGGGCACGCGGCCATCATCGCCGCAGTGGCCGAGACCCTGATGGACGCGGGGATCACACCCGATCTTCTGGGCTTTACAACGGCTTTCGAGGCGTTTCGGCGCAAAAACCTGCCCGCACATTCGGTTTCCGCCCTGATCGAGGGCCGCCGCACAGCGTATGACAAGGCTGCCTTGCGCGCCGCGCCCTATCATCCGGCACGAGGCCATCCCGATGTCTCGGCGGCGCAGACGCGGGATTACTTTGCCATCGGGCTCCATGATCTTATCGAGACACAGGGGGAGACCGCGGCGCTTGCGGCGCTTGCTAAGACCGGCCGTGCGGCGTTTGAGCCGATTGCGACCTGCATGGCCTATCTGCGCGCGCACCGGCCGAGCGTGATCGTCACCACGACAAGCCCGCGCTTTGAGCTTGCCTTGATCCGGGCGGGCCGGCGGCGCAACATCCCCACCCTGGCCATTGCCGACCTCTTTTTGCAGCGAGAGCGTCCTTGGGTCCTGTCCGGGGATTACGCCGATCATCGCTGCGTGGTGAACGCGTGGTTGCGGACAGAGCTTTTGGCAGCGGCACCAGGGCAATAACCGCTGATCCACGCATCCGGCAACCCGGCTTTTGACCCGCTGGCGACCTTGCGCCAGGACCGCGGGCGGCGGGATACGCTCCGCCGGCAGCTCGGCCTTGGGGACAGGTCGCTGATCCTATGGCCCACAGCGCCGGTGGAGCGGGCCGATTTCACCGATTATCGCTTTGCAAGTGCGGCGGCGGTGGCCGCGGTGTTAGAGCCGCTTTGCGCCGCCAACCCGCATTTGACTTATATGCTGCGGCCACACCCGAACGCCTCGCACGGGCTGCCGGACGGTGCCGTGCAGGGGTTTCTCGATCCCGGCCTGACGGTGGAGGAGGCGCTCTTGGCCGCCGATGTCGTGTGTTTTGAGGTTAGCAGCGTCGGGTTGCAGGCGCATTTGGCGGGCCTGCCGACGCTTTGTGTCGGGTGCGCCGATGTCGTGGTTTTTCCCAGCTATTCCGGCACCAAAGTGGCGCGTGATCTTGACGATATAGCCGCGATCCTTGCCGCGACGCCGATTGCCGCGCTGCCGCGCGCCGCGCCCCTTGGCCAAAGCGGCGCCACGGCATCGGCGCAGATCCTGGATCTGATCTCTGCGCTGCACACAGGCCAGGCTGTGCCGCTCGGCTAAGCGTGGGGGCGCGTTCGACAGATGCGGGGTCGGTGCGCACGCTCTATCGCTGGCGCGCTTTTTGCTGTGAAGGCGCGGGAAACCCCGCGCCACCGGCGCCTTGTTCTGGATCGATGGGCGGCTTTGCCTGGTTTTATCGGGCGGGCCGGATGGGGCGCCGCGGCCAAGGTGGTCGCCTATTTATTGGGCATCGGGTCCAGCGATGCGGACGCTTTGCGCGCCGCAAAGCAGTGACTTGCCCAGTGTCTTTGCATTTTGACTTGAATTACCGCGCGGATCTGCTGCGCTCCGGCCATGGATTATGGCGGGAAAAACGCAATCGGTCGGTGGGGCGCGGGGTGGCGGCGCGCCTGTCTTGTGGCTGCAATTACACTCGGGCTCGCGCCGGCTGCGGGTGCGTCAGATGATTTCGGCGACCGGGTCCGTGATTACCTGCTGGCCAACCCCGAGGTGATCTTGGAGGCGATGGAGGTGCTCGCCGCGCGCCAGGCTGAGGCGGAGGGCATGGCCCTGATAAGCGCCCATGCTGCGCCGGCCTTCGATCCGTCGCGGGCCGTGATCCTTGGCGATCCGGCGGCGCCCTACAAAATCGTCGAGCTTTTCGATTATCGCTGTATCAGTTGCAAAGCCGCGCATCCTGTCCTTGAGGCGTTCGTGGCGGAGCGCACGGATGTCGCCATCCTGATCCAACAGCTTCCCATCCTTGGCCCACAATCGGATCGAGCCAGCCGCGCCTTTCTTGCGACATTTGAGCTCTATGGCCGCGCGGCGGCAGAGGCTTTGCACGCGGCTTTGTTCACGCTTCCGGGTCCGATCAGCGGCGCGGTGTTGGAGGCTGTGCTGACGGAGCTTGGCCATGACGCCGGGGCTGTCGAGACGGCGATGTACGGTGCTGCGGTCACGCAACGCGTGAACGAAATGAAAGACATGGCGCTGAACCTTGGAGTGGTGGGGACGCCTGTTTTCCTGACGGAGCGCACCCTTCACCAAGGCGTTGCGACGCGCGATCTTCTGCAATCCTTTGTCGCCGAACTTGCCGGGTAGCGCCGCCTTCAACGGGGCGGTCGCACGCGCGGTGGGCAAACGCCGAGACGCGCTACCCGGCGGCTCGGTCCAACGCCTTGCCCTGTTGCGGCAGGGCGCGCCGTGACGCCAAAGGATCTGAGCGCGACAGCGGCGCATTTAACGGTACACTGGGCCGATGGTGCCGTCAGCGTGCTGAGCGCCGAGACCCTGCGCGCGGCGGCGCGCGACGCCGCGACGCTGCGCCAGATCCACGACACCGGTGCCGTGGCGGTTGCACCGGACCTGACCATTGCAAGCGTGGACTATGTCGGTGCCTACGGCGTGAACATCGCATTCTCGGACGGGCACGACCGCGCGATTTATCCCTTCGTCTATCTGCGCGAACTGTCTGGACTGACAACTAGTTGACAGAACCGGGTGCGTGCCGCGGCGCACCATAGGCGGAAAGAACGGAGTGGTTTATGGACGAGATTCGCGACGGACTGGAGGAGATCGCCTGCGATATCCTCGTGCTCGGCGGCGGCACCGCTGGACCGATGGCTGCGATGAAAGCCAAGCGGCAAAATCCGGATCTGAACGTGGTTCTGCTCGACAAGGCCAATGTGAAACGGTCTGGCGCGATTTCGATGGGGATGGACGGGCTGAACAACTCTGTCATTCCAGGCTATGCCACGCCCGAGCAATACACCAAAGAGATCACCATCGCCAATGATGGGATCTGCGACCAGGCCGCTGTCTATCGCTATGCCAGCGAATGCTATGATATCATTCAGGAATTGGACAGTTTCGGGATCCGGTTCCAAAAGGACCAAAACGGCGAATACGACGTCAAGAAGGTCCATCATATCGGCACATACGTCTTGCCGATGCCAAACGGCGATACGGTCAAAAAGGCGCTTTACCGGCAGTTGCGGAAGGCGCGCATCAACATCGTGAGCCGCTACATGGCGACCCGGCTTTTGGTTGGGGAGGATCGGGTCGCGGGGGCGATCTGCGTGAACACCCGCAACGCTGAGTTTTTGGTCGTGCGCGCCAAGGCTGTTGTGATGTGTCTTGGCGCGGCCGGGCGGTTGGGCCTGCCCACGTCGGGATATCTCTACGGCACGTATGAGAACGCGTCGAACTCGGGCGAAGGCTATGCCATGGCCTATCACGCCGGCGCGGGCCTTGCGAACCTGGAATGCTATCAGATCAACCCGTTGATCAAGGACTATAACGGCCCGGCTTGTGCCTATGTCGCGGGGCCGATGGGGGGCTACACGGCCAACGCCTCGGGCGACCGGTTTATCGAATGCGATTACTGGTCCGGTCAGATGATGCAGGAGTTTTATGACGAGCTTCAAGGCGGCAAAGGGCCTGTCTTTTTGAAGCTGAACCACCTGGCCGAAGAGACGGTGGCAGAAATCGAGCGTGTGCTTCACATCGTCGAACGCCCGACGCGCGGGCATTTTCATGCCGGGCGCGGGACGGATTATCGCAAGCAAATGATTGAAATGCACATCTCCGAGATCGGGTTCTGCTCGGGCCATTCTGCCTCGGGCGTTTTTGTCGACGAGAATGCGCGCACCACAATCCCGGGCCTCTACGCCGCCGGCGATATGGCCAATGTGCCCCACAACTATATGCTGGGCGCCTTTACAAACGGCGCGATCGCAGGCGTCGACGCCGCCAATTTTGTGGCCGATGTCGATCACGCGGCCTATGACGCGGGCGATGTGGTGGGGGAGAAGGCCCGCGTGCTGGCCCCGACAAAACGCGACGATGGCATCCCACCCAGCCAGATCGAGTACAAGACCCGGCGGTTGGTCACCGCCTCTC
>CALCPC010000486.1 GCA_937900975.1 uncultured Paracoccaceae bacterium | reverse complement strand
GAACAGAGTCAGCTGGCCCGACGTGCCAAACAGCGCGACCAGAGCAAGCAGCCCGGCAGAGCGCGCATCGAGTGGCGGCAGGACGAAGGGGACAAAGGCGCTCAGCACCACCGCGCCCACGATGCCGGTGTAAAAGAGCGAGGTCCACACGTCTTCTTGCGGGCCGACCTTGCGGGTGATCAGCGTGAACCCGGCAAAGCATGTGGCCGCGCAGAGCGGCAGCAGCGCTGCGGGCTGGAACACATCCGTGCCGGGGCGGATGATGATCAGCGCGCCGATCAGGGCGACGACGACGGCGGCGATACGGCGGGGGCCCAATGCCTCGCGCAGGAACACTGCGCCGCCCAGCGTGATCAGGATGGGGTTGATCGCCGCCACGGCGGTCGCTTCGGCCAGCCCGATCCGCGACAGCGCCTGGAAAAAGAAGAATGTGGCCAGCATCAGCAGGATCGACCGGGCAATCTGCAGGCCGGGATAGGCCGTGCGCACAACGGTCGCGATGCGCGGTGCCACGAGGATCACCACGATCAGCATTTGCCCGGTATACCGAGCCCAGACAGCCGTCAGCGCACCGGTGCTGGAGGCCGCAGCCTTGACCGACGCATCCATCAGGGTAAAGCAAAGGATCGCCGCGAGCGTGAGCAGAATGGCCGAGCGGGGCGAGGCTTGTGTCGCGGACATTCGCCTCGCATACGCGGGCGCGTGGGCCGTGTCGAGAGGGGGGTATATCCCCCGCTTTGGCTGTGTGCGTAGGGAGGTTGGGTGAAATATCCGTTTCGCTAATTGTAATTTCAAAGCAATAAGTTGAGGGCTGATATTAAAGCAATTTTCGCGCCGTTCCCAAAGGGTCATCACCCTTCGTCTTCCTCCTCCACGGGCAGCATCAGCTCGCCGCGCGCCTCCATATCGCGGATCGTGGCGACGACGCTGCCCATCGCCTCTTCGATATCGGCGGGTTTGGGCGTTCCGGCCTCTGCCACCTCTTCGCGCAGCTGGTCGGCCATGCGGCCTGACATGTTTTCGAACACGTATTCGGCGCTCGCCTCCATCCCCATACTCGGTGCACCGGCCAGTGCGGTGACAAGTGCCGCCTGGTCGATGTCGCGCAGGATACGGGGGATATCGCGGGCGGCGATACGGGCGGGAATGTTGCCGAAGGTAAAGATCGCCTTGCGCACGGCATTGGCAAGCCCCTCGTCCTTTTCATCAAGACCGGCAAGCACATCGTCGCGCGTTGTCGCCTTGGAGGAGTTGAGGATCGCGCCCACGCGTTCCACGGGCCCATCGTCAAACGCGCTGATCGGGCGCGCGCCCAGCTGGCTGGCCAGCGACAGGCCGATCCGGTCCACCGCATCAGGGGTGACGGCGCCGGTCTGCGACACCGCATAGGTGATCTGCCGGGCGCGGGGGCCGGGCAACATGCCCAGCAGCTCGGCGGCCTTGGGCACATCCAGCTTGGACAGCATTACGGCGGCGACCTCGATGCTCTCCTCCTCCAGCACGGTGACGAGAAGGGCACTGTCCCTCTCGCGGATGCGCGCCCAGGGATCGCCCGCCTCGCGCACGCCGGCCTCCTTGCGCAGGCGGGCGGCGGTCTGCGGGCTGATCCGCCCGTCGAGCGCATCCAGCGCCCCGGCCATGCCGTTGGAGAATGTCAGCCCGATCCGCTCAACCTCTTCGGCGAATTCTGCCACGACCTCTTGCAGGGTGTCACGGTCGACGGTGCGCATCTGGCCCATCGCCTTGGTCAGTTGCGCCTGCAACTCTTCGGGCAGTTCCTCAAGCGGGATATCGGCACCGTCATTGATCAGGAGCCGCACGACAATCGCCGCCTTGGCCTTGCGGCTGAGCGTGCCGCCCTTCATCAACGGACCGCCGCCCGACAGCACAAGGCCATGGGCGGCGGGAGATGGTAAAAGATCTGTCATGTCCTGCCTCAAACCCCGCGTCATAAGGGTTGTGGCAGGCAAAGGTTGAGAAACATTCAATTCCGTCTCTCAACCTTCAGATTTTACATATTAATAGCTGTAGGTCGTGCCCGTCTGGATCGCGTTGCGCAGCGACACTTCGGACCATGTGCCGGCGCCGCCACGGTTCTGGATTTCGCGCAGCTGAACGAGGGCGGCAACCTTGTCGCCGGCATCCACCAGACCCTGGCCCATATAGGACCGGGCGAGGATGTTGTCGGGATTCACGTCGATCGCCTGATTGTAGTAAGCGTTGGCCAGTTCGGCCTGGCCCAGCTTGCGCGCGGTAAAGCCGCGATAGGTCAGGACCCGGTCGCTCAGCTGTTCGGGCATCTGGTCAAGGACCTTGATCGCGTCCTGGTAGCGGCCCGCATAGGCCAGCTCGCGCACGGCTTTGTATAGCGTGTCGCTGTCCATGTAGCCGGTCCGGTCCGGGCGCACGCACTTGTTGATATTGGCGTCGTAGACACCGTTCACGGGCTGCGAAAAGCGCACCCATTTGCCGATCTCGGGATCCCACTGGCGGGCCTGAAAGCAGTTCTTGGTCGTCTGGGTCTTTTTCGGGGGCTCGTCACTGTCCTTGGCCAGCACGATCGTCGGCGCGAATGTGGGCAGGGCGAGGGCAGTGGTCAGGATCAGGGCACGCAGCATCTTGGGTCTCCGTTCGGGATGCGTTTGGGATATGTACGAAGACAACCCCAAACGCGGATGCTTTATGCGATCACGAAACCGTGAGGTTTGTTGCAGGGCCGATCAGCCCGTGGTCGTCACACATGTGTTGCTTGCGGCATCAAAGGTGGTGCCGGGTGCGCAGGACATCGCCTGTTGTTCGACTTTGCCATAATTGCAGCCTGCAGCGAGGCCGAGCGTGGGGGCGAGGGTGAGGGCCAGCGCGACGGCGAGGGTCTTGGTCTTCATCTTTCGTCTCCTTTTGATGGATGACGCAAGGGTAGGGCAAAGCGGCCCCGTCACAAACTGTTTTTGACCGGTGGCCCGGGGCGTGCAGATTTTTAGCCTAAAAATCTGACACCCCGCGCTCGATCCTCGCCGAACACCCGGGCAAAGATCGTGTCGACATGTTTGGTGTGATAGCCCATGTCGAATTTTTCCGCGATTGCCTCCGTGCCGAGGGCGGCGACGACATCCGCGTCCGCCAGCAGTTCCTCTTTGAAGTCAGTCCGCTCTTCCCAGACCTTCAGCGCATTGCGCTGCACCATGGTATAGGCGTCCTCGCGGCTGACGCCGGCCTGGGTCAGGGCCAGCAGCACGCGCTGCGACATCACAAGCCCCGGGAACTTGTTCATGTTGTCGAGCATGTTGTCGGGATAGATCACAAGCTTTTCGATCACGCCGGCCAACCGGTTCAGTGCGAAATCAAGGGTTACCGTGGCGTCAGGCCCAATCATCCGTTCAACCGATGAGTGGCTGATGTCGCGCTCATGCCAAAGGGTGACATTCTCCATCGCCGGGATCACGGCAGAGCGCACCATGCGCGCCAGCCCGGTCAGGTTCTCGGTCAGCACCGGGTTTTTCTTGTGCGGCATCGCGCTCGAACCCTTTTGCCCCATGGAAAAGAACTCCGCCCCCTCCAGCACTTCGGTGCGCTGCATGTGGCGGATTTCGGTGGCGATGTTCTCGATGCTGCGCGCGATCACGCCGAGCGTCGCAAAGAACGCCGCGTGCCGGTCACGCGGGATCACCTGCGTGCTGATCGGCTCGGGCACGAGGCCCAGCTGATCGCAGACATGTTCCTCGACGCCCGGGTCGACATTGGCAAAGGTGCCCACCGCACCGGAGATCGCGCCCGTGGCAATCTCGGCCCGGGCATCGCGCATCCGGCTGAGGTTGCGGTCCATTTCCGCATAGAACCGCGCGAAGGTCAGGCCCATGGTCGTCGGTTCGGCATGGATACCGTGCGAGCGCCCGATCCGAACGGTGTCCTTATGTTCGATCGCGCGGCGCTTCAGGGCCGCGAGCAGCCCTTCGAGGTCGGTGATCAGGATATCGGCAGCCCGAACGAGCTGCACGTTGAAGGAGGTATCCAGCACATCCGAAGACGTCATACCCTGATGCACGAAACGCGCCTCTTCGCTGCCCACATGTTCGGCCAGATGCGTGAGAAAGGCGATCACGTCATGTTTGGTCACCGCTTCGATCTCGTCGATGCGGGCCACGTCGAACTCCACATCCCTGGCTTTCCATACCGCGTCGGCATTCTCGCGCGGGATCACGCCCAGATTGGCCATAGCCTCGCAGGCATGCGCCTCGATCTCGTACCAGATGCGGAACTTGGTCGCGGGGTCCCAGATGGCAACCATGTCGGGGCGGGAATAGCGGGGGATCATGGGAACCTCATTTGTGGGCTGTCGGAACTGTCGCGGCAGCCTTAGACTGCGGCTCCGACGACGACAAGATGAAGGCCCCGGGATGAGACGCTTTGCCCTGATGATCGCATTGTGCGCAGGCCCTGCCTGGGCAGACCCGTGGGACGTGCTGGACGGACCCGGGATCGTGCAAGCGCTGACCGGGCGCACGAGTGCATTTGAAAGCGCCTCGCTGGACTTCCGCGCGTCCGGTCGGACGCTCTATGTTTTCGGCGGGCAGGACTGCTGGGG
>CALCPC010000485.1 GCA_937900975.1 uncultured Paracoccaceae bacterium | reverse complement strand
GCAACAGCCGTCCCATGCTCGGACAAAAAGATCTGCGGCGCCGGATCATGGACCTGACCGTTGACGACGATGTGCAGGCTTTCGTCGTAATTGCCGTCAAGGTCGGGATGCGTGTATTGGACGCCGTCGTCCCAGACGGCCACGGTCACACCCTCGCCAGTGTAATCTTCCCAAACATCGACGACGTTCAGATCGACGCCGGCAACACCGCCCGACTGGCCGGTGTTCAAAAGGTGCCACTGGTTGCCAAAGAGGTCATCGGTCGGCAGCGCCGTCGTGGTGTTCGCAGGCGCTGCATCCCGGAAAACGGCATAGCCCGGGATCACGCCGTCGCCCGCACGGGCAACGGCCGCCAGTGCCGCAAGATCGACCGCGCCAGACGCGCGGGACGCCGCGGCCGTGCCGGCGGCCGCCTCTGCAGCGCGTGTAACGACCGGCGCCGCGGCGGCGACCAGGGCCATGTCAGCGCTGTCTTCGCTCGGCGCATCTTCGCCGATGGCGGCCTCCAGCGCACCCTTCTTCTTCTGGTAATCGTCGGAAGCGGCCCACGCAAAAACGGCGTCTTGGTGCGATCCACCGTACTGGAAGCCGTCGCGCCAAGTGCCCTCAACAGAGGGGGATTTCGTGTTCATCGGTATGTCCTGTGTGGGAGTTTCGAGGTTACACGATAACAAAGGACTGCGGAAAAAGTAAGCAGTTTAATTGACGTTTGTGTGGCCAGGGTTACATATTAGTGATTGTCGATTTTTGCATGACTTCCAAGCCACGCGGAAAACCCAAGCGGGTCACGCCGCACAAGGAGGGCGGTCATCCCATCCCCGCTCTGCATCCGTCAATGCCATGCCCCACCGGGATGGTGGTCAAAGTCACGCAAGCGTGGCGCAAATATGTCGGATCGGTCGATGGTGTCGTTGGATCGGGCATGGTCCAGACGACAGCACGCGCCGTGCAGGGTGGCAAAACAACCGCTTAGCCGCGACTGCCCTCAGGTCGCCCGCGCCGTCCGGGTCTCAGCGCTATAAGCCATAAACCGCCAAGCAGGATCGATAGGACAGCGTTCCAACCGGCCATGGAAAGCCCCGCAAAGCTCCAAACGATGTCGTCACAGCGCGTGACCGGCGCCGACAGGATTTGATCCAGCAAAGCCTCGGTCGACAAGCCCCCGATTTCCCCGGCCGAGCAGGTCGTGGGCCCCGCCCACCACCCTTGCTCAACGCCCGCGTGATAGACGCCGATGCCCCCGCTGGTCAGCGCCGCAAGCGACCCCGCAACCAGCACAAAAGCAGAGGGCGCGATGATGTAGCCGACCCCAACCAGCACCGCGGCAAGATGAGGCCAGCGTTGCCAGATGCACATCTGGCAGGGGGGGAGCCCGCCGAGATATTGAAACCCCAACGCCGCCAAAAGCAGCACCGCCGACCCCGCCGCCGCCGCCAAGGCAAAGCCGCGTGCCGTCACAACATCCC
>CALCPC010000484.1 GCA_937900975.1 uncultured Paracoccaceae bacterium | reverse complement strand
CGCTGTCTTCAAGGCACCAATGACACGATGGACCGGTTTCTGTCCGCGTTGGCGCAGCCCGGCACGGCCTTCGATGAAACCGGCGCCCTGCCGCCCTTGTAACGCGCCGCCGCGCGCGGGCTTACGCGCCCGGACGTCCCCAGCCTGCGGGGGGAGGAGATCGCCGCCCGGCTGTCCGGCGGCGCCTATGGTGCCGCCCTGCTTGAGACGCTGGCGCTGCTTGCACCGGGGACCGACATCGATCCCGGCGATTTTGAAACCGGACTGTGGCTTTTGCGAAAAGCCGGGCTGACCGATTGGGCGCGCCGGATCGCGGTCGAGACGTTGCTTTTGCTGCCCGAGGCATGAAGCCGCTTGCCCACCCCTGGATCCAACCCTTTCTCGAAGCGCTTCGGGCAGAGCGTGACGCCTCCGACAACACAATCCTGGCCTATGCCCGCGATCTTAGCCATTTCGCCGCCGCGCTGCCGGCGCTCGAAACCGCCGTGCGCGCGGATATTGAGACCTATCTTATCGGGCTGGAGGCCGAGGGATTGTCGGTTGCGACGCGCGCGCGGCGGCTCTCTTCCGTGCGCGGTCTTTACCAATTCGCCTTTTCCGAGGGCTGGCGCGGGGATGACCCGGCGGTCCTGATCGCCGGCCCCCGCAAGGCCCGCACCCTGCCCCACACCCTGTCCGAAGCAGAGGTCGTGCGGCTGTTGGACGCCGCCGCCAAGGTTGGTCGCAACGCCGCAGAACAGTGCCGGAACGCCTGTCTTATGGAGATGCTCTACGCAACCGGTCTTCGGGTGAGTGAACTGGTCTCGCTGCCCGTCGCGGCGGCGCGCGGCGATCCCGCGATGATCCTGGTGCGCGGCAAAGGCGGGCATGAGCGGATGGTGCCACTCTCCGACCCCGCCCGGGACGCGCTGCAGGCTTGGCTGTCCTACCGCGACAAAGCCGAGGCTGCGCGCATGCCCGCAGCCGCGTCCGCCACCCGATCAGCCGCCCGGTCAGCAGCGCTTTTTCCCGCGCGCGGGCGGGCCGGACACCTAAGCCGGGTCGCCTATCACGGCATCGTCAAACAAACGGCGCTTGCCGCAGGCCTCGATCCCAGCCACGTCTCCCCCCATACGTTGCGCCACGCCTTTGCCACCCATCTTTTGGCCAATGGCGCGGATTTGCGCAGCATCCAAACCTTGCTTGGGCACCGCAGTTTGACGACCACGGAAATCTACACCCATGTGGTCGAGGCCCGGCTGAAGGCGCTGGTGCTCAACCACCATCCCCTGGCGCAACCCGAATAAAGCCTTGCGCCCGCGCGCCGCTGCCATCGCAA
>CALCPC010000483.1 GCA_937900975.1 uncultured Paracoccaceae bacterium | reverse complement strand
CGCGCGTCTGCGGGTTCCAATCGCCGCCGGGAAAATCGATCTTGCCGTTCTCTGACAGATAGGCGTCAAGACCCGCCGCATCCCAAAGCCGGTTTTCGGCGGTATAGTCGTAGGCCTGCCAGTTCATCGCAATCTCATAGCGGGTGCGCCGCTTGTGGGCGTCGATGACGACATTGCCCTGCGGGGTCACGGATTCGTCCAGCAACCGGGGCTGCAGCACCGCCGGGATCTGATCGGCGAACCCGACTCGCACCTTGGCCGCCGCAAGATCGATACCGGTGCACGCCGCGGGCAGAACCCGGTTATCGTCCTCCCATGCCACCGGTGCCTTGCCATCGGCGCGAAAAATCTCTCGCGTGCTTTTCCAGCCGTCAAGAACGGTGGTATAGTCGCCCGAAGGGGTCCGGTCGGCATCAAAGACAGCCATTTTCGCGGACATGGGCCAGTGAAGCGCGGTGAAGGCGCGCGCCGAAAAGCTGTCGATCTGACGATCGTTGGTCAGGTTCACCTGCCCGATGAAACAGGCGGGATAGGGATCGCCAAGGCCCGTTGGCATGTCGCAGCCGCATGTCAACTGATCGATGGGCACGCAGACGCTGCCGTCCTGGGCCACCGCCGGCGCCGACGCCACCGCGACGGCCGCGATGGCAAAGGGCACCGCGCGCGCCGCTCTACCCCAGGACATTTGACCCGCCATAGCACTCTCCCTCTGGGTTAAGACTTTCAAACAATGGTCCCGTTGCCAAGAAAATTTGGTGCCCTGCGTAACTTTCCGGTGGCTTGTTCTAGACTTCGCGCGGCAGGCGCGCGTCCCATCTTGGCCTCTGCGCGACGCTCGCCTAGCCTTGGGCAGACGAGAAGGGGAGAGATCGATGCCGCGCCCACCCACCCGCTATTCCGGTCCCGCCTTGACCGCGCTTTCCGCGCGAGAGGCTGTTGCGTTGCTCAGCCGGGGCGACGTGACACCCGATGCCCTGTTGGAGGCGGCTTGGGCACGGATGGATGCGGTAGAGCCCGCGATCAACGCCACCGTTATCCGCAACAAAGGTTGGACGCTTGCCCAGCGCGCGCGGTTGCCAAAGCCCGACGGCGGGCGGGGTTGGCTGGCCGGGCTGCCGGTCGCGATCAAGGATCTGATCGCGGTTGCGGGTTTGCCAAACACCGCAGGCTCTGCCGCTTTGGCCGATTTCGTGCCCGACGAGAACGACGCCCTGATCGACAGGCTTTTGGCGCGGGGTGCTGTGATCTTGGGCAAGACCAACACGCCGGAATTCGGCGCCGGGGCCAACACGTTCAACGCGGTCTTTGGGGCGACGCGCAACCCTTGGGACACAGGTCGCAACGCCGGGGGGTCCTCTGGCGGGTCGGCCGCGGCGCGTGCCACGGGCGAGGCGTGGCTTGCCCATGGCTCGGACCTGGCCGGATCGCTGCGGACGCCGGCCGCGTTTTGCGGCGTCGTGGGTCTGCGCCCGACGCCCGGGCGGGCGGGCGGCGCGCCGCCCGACACGGCCTTCGCGCTGGAGGCCGTGCAGGGCCCGATGGCCCGCGACATTGCCGACACGGCGCTGTTCCTAGACGCCATGACCGGGTTCGACGCCCGCCACCCCCTATCGCTCGAACCGCCGGAGGAGGGGTTCCAAGCGGCCCTTGCGCGCAACCCGGGCCCCATGCGCATCGCGTTTTCGGAGGATCAGGGGGGTTTTGCCCCCGTCGAGGCCGAGATCCGCACGGTGCTGCGCCAGGCGATGACCACAGCCGCCGGTCCCGGTTTCACCGTCGAAGACGCGTGCCCCGCGCTGCCGGATCTCGACCGCACCTATGCCGTGCTTCGGGAGCTGCTCTATGGCGCAGTGCAGTCCAAACTCCCCGACGCGATCCGGGCTTAGTTCAAAGAGACGTTGGCCGGCAACGTCGCCTTTGCGTTGACCTTAAGCGCCGATGCAATTTTTGAAGCAATGCGCGCCCGCACGCGGATTTACCACACCATGCGGCGTTTTTTGGACAATTATGACGTGCTTGCGATCCCGGTCACCGGCCTTGCACCGGGTCCAGTGGAGGAAGAGTATCCGCGCCTTGTCGATGGTGTGCCGATGGGCGATTACATCGAGTGGCTGCGGTTTTCGTTCCTTGCGCCGACAGCGATGCTGCCCGCTTTGTCGATGCCCGTGGGGTTTACCGAGGCGGGGATGCCGGTTGGGGTGCAATTGATCGGCCCGCCGCGCGGGGAGGCGCGGCGTTTGCAGGTGGCGGCGGCGCTAGAGGCGCGGCATGGTCTTCCCACGGGCCCCATCGATCCCCGCACCCCAGGCTGAACGGCCCGTCGGTTAAGCGCGACCCGCGGGCCGCCGCCCCAAGCGCCCGCCGCCGCTCAACCCCGCTGCGGCAGGCGTGTCTCGACGATCCGGGCGAGGATCGCAGCCCCGGTCGGCAGGATTTCAGGGCCGAGAACGAAGGCGGGGTTGTGCACGGGGATGGCGCCGGTGTGCCCGACGGTGCAATAGGCGCCGGGCACGATTTCCAGCATGTCCGCGAAATCCTCGGACCCGGTCATCGGCGGCACCTGATCGGTGACTTGATCGGCGCCAACGATATCGGCCGCGGCCGCAAGATAGGCATCAGACAGCGCGGGATCGTTGACCAAGACGTTGAACGTGGGCCGGAAATCCAGCGCGACGCTCACGCCAAAGGCGGCCTCCGTCCCCCGGCAAAGCGCGTCCATCCGCGCCTCCACCAGATCGCGGACATCGTTGGAGAAATAGCGGATCGTACCCGACAGCGTGGCTGTCTCGGGTACGACATTATAGGCGGTGCCGGCATGGATCTGCGTGACAGAAACAACGCAGGTCTCCAAGGGCGGCACATTGCGGCCCAAGATTGACTGGATCTGCCCGCCCAGCCCGGATGCCGCGACCAGCGCATCGCGGGCGTGCTGGGGCATCGCGGCGTGGCTGCCATGGCCGGTGACGCGAATGTCGACAAACACCGCGCCCGCCATGGCCGGGCCCTTGCACACCGCCACATCGCCCGGCGCCATCTGTGGGTTGTTGTGGATGCCATAGATCTCATCGCAGGGAAACCGGTCGAAAAGCCCGTCCTCGATCATCCGCCGCGCACCGCCCAAACCCTCCTCGGCGGGTTGGAAGATCAGCACGGCCGGTCCATCGAAATCCCGTGTCCGCACAAGATGTTGCGCCGCGCCAAGGAGCATTGTCGTGTGTCCATCATGGCCGCACGCGTGCATCACGCCCGGATTTTGCGAGGCGTAGGGCAGGTCGGACGCCTCCTCGATCGGCAGCGCGTCCATATCGGCGCGGATCCCGATCGACCGATTGCCCGCGCCCTGGCCCCGGATTAGGGCGACGACCCCGGTGCCGCCGATGCCGGTGTGGATCTCCTCCACGCCCGCCGCCTGCAGCGCCGCCACAACCTTGCCGCTGGTCCGGCTTTCTTGAAAGCCAAGCTCGGGATGGGCGTGCAAATCCTCGAAAAACGCGATCAGCGCTGGCGTGTCGGCGTCTAGGGCGGTTTGGGTTGTCATCGAAACCTCTTATCGGGCGAAGGTGGCGCGCCCCGGCGCAGCGGCCAGAAGGGCGCGGGTATACTCATGCGTGGGGTTTGC
>CALCPC010000482.1 GCA_937900975.1 uncultured Paracoccaceae bacterium | reverse complement strand
TGATGACTGACCCACTTTGAACGGAAAATGCTCTAAAAAATCACCGGGCCGGGGCGGGCCGGAGCGTGCGGCTGCGGACCCTTCCGCCGGTCTGACGCCCCATGCGCCGATGTGGCGGCGCGGCTGAGATCTGTGGCGACCGGGTGGCGCGGCCGCTGATCTATGCGCGTTTCGGCCCCGCCGGCGTCCGCCACAGGGGGCGCCATCCTGCATGCCGCGCAACCCTTTGGTGCGACGATTTCGGTGCTGCGGCGCCCCGAACCGTTGCACGAAGTGGCAACCGAGGTCTTTTGGCCCGCCGACCTCGTGCCCGTCATCCTGGCCGGTTTCGGCGCGTCCAGGCCGTTTGTGGGACCGCCCGCCGACGGCGCGGAACCGGGAACAGGGCGATCCCTCGGCTTGGGGCGGCGGGGCGCGTCAGGGCGCCGCGAGAAGGGCCGCGACCTCCGCCGCCGTCGGCATCGACGCCGCAGCCCCAGCCCGCGTGACCGAAATCGCCGCGGTCGCGCAGCCGTAGCGCACCGCATCGCGGGGCGCGGCACCGCCGGCCAACGCGGTTGCAAAGCCGCCGTTGAAGGCATCCCCGGCGCCGGTGGTCTCGACCACCGGGCCGGCGGTGAAGGCCGGGATGACCTCTGACATCGCCGGGGTATGCATATAGGCACCCCGCGCGCCAAGCGTCACCACGACGCCGCCCGCCCCGTCTGCAACCAACCGTTCCGCGGCCCGTTTCGCGCCGGCTTCGTCCGCGACGGCGATGCCGGTCAGGGTCTCTGCTTCCGCCTCATTCGGCGTCACCCAGTCGCAAAAGCCCAGCATCCCCGCGGGCAGCGGCGCGGCCGGCGCCGGGTTTAGGATGGTCGTGGCCCCCCCGGCCCGTGCCAGTTCCAGCGCCCGCAGGGCAGCGGGCAGCGGTTGTTCCAGCTGTGTGACAAAGACATTTGCCGCGCCAAGACGCGCGGCTTCGGCCTCAATATCCTCGGGCCCGATCCGCGCCGCCGCCCCGGGCGCGATGATGATGGCGTTGTCACCGCTGGCGGCGTCGACGAAAATGAACGCCGCACCCGTGTAGCTGTCCGCGTCTTCGGTGACGACAGGCGTGACGCCCGCCGCACCCCAGGTCCGTCGCGCCATCTCTGCGAAAGGGTCCTGCCCCAGCCGCGTGATGAAGGCGACCTCCGCCCCCAATCGACCGCACGCAACCGCCTGGTTCGACCCTTTGCCGCCCGGCCCCAGCGCAAAGCTTTGCCCCAGCAGCGTCTCGCCCATCCGCGGCTGGCGGGCGGCGCGATAGGCGGTGTCGGCGACAAAAACCCCGAGAATGACAATCCCGCCCATCGCCTATCCCCCGAGCGCCGCGGCGCACCTCTGCCAGGGCGCCTGCGCGACAGCGCGGCCCCAGGCACCGGACCCCGCCAGCCCAACCGAAACAGATCTTGCCATGATCGCCGCCCCCCGTTGGCCGGTGCGGCGGCGTGTCCTGCGCCGCACTGGCCAGACTAAAGCACGCGCCAGCAGGCCGCGCCTAGCCCCCATCGGCCCCGTTGCAATCGCGGCTGGGATGACGCATCACCACGGTCGGGCGATACGGAGAGCAGGCCATGACACGGATTTCAGACGCATTCGCGCGGCTTCAGGCGGCCAAGTCTTCGGCGTTTATCGCCTATATCATGGCCGGCGACCCCGATTTCGAAACATCGCTTGAAATTGTCAAAGGGTTGCCAGCGGCGGGCGTCGACATCATTGAGCTTGGCCTGCCCTTCACCGATCCCATGGCCGACGGCCCCGCGATCCAGCTTGCCGCGACCAGGGCGCTAGAGGGGGGTATGACGCTGCAGCGGACCCTGGACCTCGCCGCGCAGTTTCGGCAGGACGATCAGACGACGCCCATCGTTCTTATGGGATATTTCAACCCGATCCATGCCCATGGGGTGCCAGCGTTCCTGCAGGCCGCGAAAGCGGCGGGCATCGACGGGCTGATCGTGGTGGATCTGCCCCCGGAAGAGGATGACGAACTTTGCTTGCCCGCCCGCGCCGCGGGGCTGGATTTTATCCGTCTCGCGACCCCCACGACGGATGCCACGCGGCTGCCGGCGGTGCTGTCGAACACATCGGGCTTTGTCTATTATGTGTCGATCACCGGGATCACCGGCGCGGCCGAGGCCGATGCCACCGCCGTCGCGCCCGAGGTTGCCCGTATCAAGGCGGCGACGGATCTGCCGGTTTGCGTGGGCTTTGGGATCAAAACGCCGAAGGGTGCGGGCGACATTGCGCGGATTGCCGATGGTGCGGTCATCGGCTCTGCTATTGTCAGCCGCATCGGCGCAGGCGAGGCGCCGGACACGGTGCTGGCCTTCGTGCGCAGCCTGGCCGAGGGCGCTAAACCCGGCCCCGCCGCCTAGCGCGTTCTTTGTCTCGCCGACCACCGCCTTGCCAGAACGCGCCGTCACAATCCGCCTGGTGCCGATCTTGGGCAGACGCGCGTTGCCAGCCTGGCACCCAGCCCTGCCCGGCGCGGTCAGAGCCGTCCTAAACGCTCTGTCAAAAGCGCGAAAAACCCATCCGCGTCGACGTCTTTGAGATACATCACATTGGCCGGGCGGTCCGTCACGCCCCACCAATCGGCAACCGTCATGCCCGCGGTCAGCTG
>CALCPC010000481.1 GCA_937900975.1 uncultured Paracoccaceae bacterium | reverse complement strand
CATCGGCGCGGATTTCGTCGACGGCGGCGAAGGCTCGGACTCGATCTACCTCCATGATTGGAGCGGCGGTGCCGATAACGTCATCATCGACACCGGCAGCAGCGGGATCGACACGGTGTTTCTGTCCACCGGCGCAAACACCTATGAGATCCAATCCAATTTCTCGGCCGCCAGCGGGATCGAGGTGATCGACGGCTCTGCCCAAGTCGGTGAGAAGATCTATTTCCGCTGGGGCGCGGCGGATGCGGATTTCTCGGGCGTGAATATGATCGGTGTCGATTCCATTGAGGTGTACCACAATGCGGACCGGATCATCGGATCCGACGGGGCCGACGTGATCCGCGGCGGCAATGGCAACGATACGTTGAGCGGCGGTGCTGGCAACGATCTGGTCAAGGGCAACACCGGCGACGACCTGATCTTTGCGGGCACAGGCACCGAGACGCTGGATGGTGGCGACGATGACGACACGATCTCGGTCGGCGCGGATGCCGGCACGGTAACGGCCCTCGGCGGGACGGGGACGGACACGTTGGCGTTCGACAGCGCCGGCGGCGCAGGCTTTTCGGTCACGTTCACCGGATCGGACGCCGGTACTTTCTCGGCCGACGCGGGCACGGCCACGGGCCAATTTGCAAGTATCGAGCGTCTGACGGGGACCGACGCCGCGGACGACGTCGATGCGGCGGCGGCGGGCGCGGGCGTTACGCTTGACCTCGGCGCGGGCAATGACCGCGCGATCGGGGGCGCGGGCGACGACACGCTCCGCGGCGATGCCGGCGACGATAAGCTTGCGGGCGGCGCGGGCGATGACGCGCTGACGGGCGGCACTGGCGATGACACGCTTAAAGGCGGGGACGGGAACGCCACCGCCTATTGGACAGGCGATATTGCCGATCACAGCTTTGCCTATGACGCGGGCACGGACACCCTGACCGTTATCGACACCCATGCCGCCGACGGGGATACCGGCACGGACACGGTCACAGGCGTCGAAACCTTCTCCTTTGCCGGCGTCAGCTACACCAAGGATCAGGTCCTGGCCTATATGGACGGCTCGCGGCCCACCGGCATCACCATGACCGGCGGCACGGTGCAGGAAACCGTCACCGACGGCGGCGACATCGCCGCCGCCTACGACCCGTCCGGCGCCACGGTCGCGACGCTGTCCACCGCCGACGCCAGCGGCCCGGGCGACAGCCACAGCTACACCCTGATCGCCGATCCCTCTGGCAAATTCGAGATCGTGGGCAATGAGATCCGCGTCAAGCCGGGCCAAACCGTCGATTACGAGACCGACCCCAGCTTCGACATCACTGTCCAGACCACGGACATCAACGGCAACAGCCATGACGAAGTGCTGACACTCAATGTCCAGGATTTCGGAGGCAGCCACAGCGCGGGCAATGGCGGCGAGACGATCACTGGCAGCTCTGAAGAGGACAAGCTTGCCGGCGGCAGCGGCAGTGACACCCTCAGCGGCGGCGCGGGCGACGACGTCCTGACGGGCGATGCCGATGGTGCGACGGGCGGCACGGCGCCGGTGGTTCACATCGAGTTCGGCTCAGAACGGGGGGCGGGCACGACCCCGACTGCGACGGATCAAACCGGCAATGGCCATGACGGTATGTTCCAAAACGGCGCCACCACCGGCGGCACCGGCTGGAACGGCAGCGGCACGGCGGCGGTTCTCGACGGCGACGATGACTACATTGAAATCGCCGATAGCACCGATTTCGACCTCGCCCAGGGGGCCATTTCGGTTCGGTTCAACGCCGATGACCTGTCGGGCACCCAAACGCTGGTGTCGCGGGACAGCACGTCCTTCGACGATGGCGGCCACGTCATGATCAATGTCAAAAGCGATGGCCGGATCATGGTGCGGCTGCAAAGCGACAGCAAGTCCTACACGCTGTCGTCGGACCGCGGCGCCGTCACGGACAACGCCTGGCATCACGTGACTTTGACATTTGGGCCCGATGGCGCGGTGCTTTATGTCGACGGGGCCGAGGTCGACACCAACAGCTACACCGGTGGCATCGCGGGCAATGACGAGCCGTGGACGCTGGGCGCCAACCAATGGAAATCCGGCAATGCGGTTGCGAATAACCTCCAGCAGCATTTCGACGGTCAGATTGACGAGTTTGCGCTGTTCGACCAACAGTTGACGGCCGCTGAAGTGGCGGCCATCGAAGACAAAGGCGTCTCCAGCGACATCGGCGGCAGCACCAGCAACGATACCGCAGTCTACAGCGGCGACCTTGCCGATTTCACCGTCGGCTATGACGCCGCGACCGACACGTTCACGATCACCGACACCAACACCGGCGACGGGCTTGACGAAGGCACCGACACCGTGTCGGGCATCGAGACTTTCCGCTTCGGCGGCACCGACTACACCGAGGCCCAGATCAAGGCCTATGCCGACGGCAAGGCGCCCACCGGCATCACGATGACGGGCGGCACGGTGGCCGAAACTGTGGCCGATGGCGGCAGCATTGCCGCGGCGCACGACCCCTCGGGCAGCACTGTCGCGACGCTTTCGACCGTCGATCCCAGCGGCGCGGGCGACAGCCACAGCTACACCCTAATCGCCGATCCCTCTGGCAAGTTTGAGATCGTGGGCAACGAGATCCGCGTCAAACCCGGCCAAACCGTCGACCACGAGAGCGATCCAAGCTTCGACATCACGGTGCGCACCACCGACATCAACGGCAACAGCCATGACGAAGTGCTGACGCTGAACACAGTTGATTACGAGGGCAGCTTCACCGGCGACGCCACGCCCGCGCGCGTGCATGGCACATCGGAAGAGGATGTGATGACCGGCGGCGCGGGCGACGCCACGCTGGCCGGCGGGGCCGGGGACGACACACTGTCCGGCGGCGCGGGCGATGACCGACTGATCGCGGGAAGCGGTCAGGACACGCTCTACGGCGGGGCGGGCAATGACTGGATCGAGACCGGCTCGACCGAAGAATTCCGTGTGAACACCCAATCGGCCCATGACCAGGACACTGCATCGGTCACAAAGCTTGAGGACGGTGGCTATATCACCGTGTGGAGCAGCTACGGCCAAGACGGCAAACAAGACGGCGTGTTTGCCCAACGCTACGATGCCGACGGGGCGCCGGTCGGGGGCGAAATGCAGGTCAACACCCACACCCATGGCAACCAAAGCGAAGCGGACGCCGCCGGGCTGTCCGATGGCGGCTTTGTCGTCGTTTGGCAATCGGCGGACCAGGACGGCTCGGGCGATGGTGTGATGATGCAGCGCTTTGACGCCAACGGTGCGCCCGAGGGCGGCGAAACGCAGGTCAACACCGCCACCGATGGCGACCAAGAAGCGCCGAGGGTCGAGGCGCTGGCCGATGGCAGCTTTGTTGTGGTGTACGAGGCCGCGAACCTCGACGGCGATGACAAGGCCATTGCGTTCCAACGCTTCGATGCGGATGGGACGCCCATGGGCGCCGAAACGGTTGTGAACAAAACCACCAAGGGCCGGCAAGAGGATCACGACGTCATCGCCCTGCCCGATGGCGGGTTCGTGGTGACCTGGGAATCGGGCCATCTTGGCAGTGATGACGTTTTCATGCAGCGCTTTGACGCCAGCGGTACGCCGCTGGGCGGGGAGATGCTCTTGAACCAAAACACCGCCGGTCTGCAATCCGACCCGCATGTGACCCTGCTTGAAGGCGGCAATCTGGCCGTCGCTTGGGAGGCCAGCGGCATCGACGGCTCAGGCTTTAGCATCGCCGCGCGGGTGTTTGACACCGACGGCAGGCCTTTGACCGACGAAATCCGCGTCAACGAGACGACAGCGGGCCGTCAATCCGACCCGGTCATCACCGAAACCCCCGACGGCGGCTTTGTCGTCGCGTGGGAAAGCGACAATGTCGACGGCGACGGCGTAGCTGTTGTCGCGCGCGCCTTCGACGCCAAGGCGAACCCGAAATCCGGCGAGTTTACCCTCAACGAAACCACACAAGGCGATCAAGAGGCGGTCCAACTGACCACGCTCGACGATGGGCGCGTCGTCGCCGCCTGGGAAAGCGAGGCTGTGGACGGCCACGGCAACAGTGTTGCTGCAAAAATCCTGCTGACCGGCGATAACCTGATCCGGGGCGGCGCCGGCGACGACAGCATCGAGGCCAACAGCCTAAGCACCGACACCGTGGTCTATGACGGCGCGCTCGACGATTTCGACATCCGCTACGACGCTGCGACGGACACGTTCACGATCACAGACACCCGGTCCGATGACAGGTTGGACGAAGGCCGCGACACGGTTACCGGGGCGGACGCGTTCAGCTTCGCCGGTCAGACGGTGTCACTGGCCGATATGAAGGCCCTGGGCGCCGAGGACAGCGCCGCCCATGACAGCAAGGCCGGCGACGACGCCACTTGGAAAGGCACCTCGGGCGACGACACCTATTGGGGCACCGCCAACGAAGATGCGATCTACGGTCTGGAGGGCAACGATCAACTCGGCGGCAGCGATCAGGCCGACGCCATTTATGGGGGCAGCGGCGAGGACACGCTTTACGGCGGCGACGGCTCGGACAGGCTGTTCGGCGGCAGCGATAAGGACAATGTCTAAGGCCATGACGGCGACGATCGAATTTGGGGCGAGGCCGGCAACGACACGCTTTACGGCGACGATGGCTACGACCTTGTCCGCGGCGGCAGCGGCGCGGACGAACTCTACGGCCACGCCGGCGATGATGAGCTTTGGGGCGACAGCGGCAACGACTTCCTCGACGGCGACCATGGCTACGATGCGCTCTATGGCGGCAGCGGCGATGATAAACTCGACGGAAAATGGGGCGACGACACGCTATCGGGCGGGACGGGTCAGGATGAGCTGTGGGGCGAAGAGGGTGACGACCCGCTCTATGGCGGCGCGGGCGACGATCTGCTCTATGGC
>CALCPC010000480.1 GCA_937900975.1 uncultured Paracoccaceae bacterium | reverse complement strand
GCCCGCTTGCGTTGTCGTCGCGACGTCGGCGAACATCGCGTCGCCCGCCTCATAGGTGCCCTCGCGCATGGCGGCGATATCGATGATGCCACCCACGGTCATCCCCTCCGGCGCGCGGCCGAAAAGCGGCTCGGCAGCCGTCGCGGGCATGCGGAGGTAGAGGCCCATCGCCTCTTCTGTCCGGTCCAACATCACCGTCACGCCAGGCGCGGCGGCGGCGGCTGTCGCCACACACCAGAACGCAGCAGTCAGAATGGCCTTGCGCAGTGTCATAACCCCAACATAGACGCCCCGCCCAAAAAGTTTAGGGGGCAGGCGCCGTCGCGGCGCCGATAAGCCATGCGCCCCGCGGCGCCCGGTCCCAAAAGGCCCCCGACCAAGAAGCGTCGCGCGCCTGGTCCCCAAAAGCGCCGTTGCGCATCGGCGGCCAGCACGGTGCGCGCTGGAATGCCTGCAAAGCCGACTGCTTTGAAGGCGAGCGATGGCCGGCGACAAACCTCGGGACAACATCCCATGCAAAAAGCCCGGCCAAAGGTCACGCAGCGTCGGGTTTACCGCCGCCCCTCCCTTAACCCTGGCTTGGCGTTCGATCGCCACCAACCAGGCCCGGAACCGCCGGGTCCGACCCATCCGGGTGTCAGGCCAAAGGTCGGCTCAGCGTTCGGCCCACCGCGTCTTTCCAGCCTTGGTAGCGGCGGTCGCGGGTCGCCGCGTCCAGCTTTGGCGTGAAGCGCTGCTCCAGCGCCCATTGGCTGGCAAATCCCGCGCGATCAGGGTAGAGACTCGCGCGCATGCCGGCAAGCCAGGCCGCGCCGAGCGCCGTCGTCTCCAACACCTCTGGTCGGTCGACCGGCGCGCCGAGCATGTCGGCAAGCCGCTGCATCGTCCAATCGGAGGCTGACATCCCCCCATCGACCCGCAGAACGGCGTCGGCCCCGCCGGACCAGTCGGCGCGCATCGCTTCCCAAAGATCGCGGGTTTGAAAGGCGACGCTTTCCAGGGCTGCACGCGCGAACTCTGCCGGGCCGGTGTTGCGCGTCAGCCCGTAGATCGCGCCCCGACACTCCGCATCCCAATAGGGCGCGCCAAGACCGGTGAAGGCCGGGACAAGATAGATGTCCTGCCCTGGATCCGCCGCCTCGGCCAGGGGTTGCGTCTCTTCCGCCGCGCGGATCATTTTCAACCCGTCGCGCAGCCATTGCACCACGGCGCCGGCGATAAAAATCGACCCTTCAAGCGCAAAGGTCGGCTGGCCATCCAATTGATACGCGACCGTGGTCAAAAGCCTGTTAGAGCTTTGCACAGGCTCTGGCCCGGTGTTGAGCAGTGCGAAACACCCCGTCCCATAGGGGGATTTCAGCATTCCAGGCTCAAAGCACGCCTGGCCCACGGTGGCCGCCTGCTGGTCGCCGGCAACGCCGAGGATCGGGATCTCGCGCCCGAAAAGATCCGCCCGCGCCATGCCGAAATCATCCGCGCAATCGCGGATCTCGGGCAGCATCGACATCGGGATCCCGAAAAGCTTACAGATCTCTGCGTCCCAGTCCCGCGCGTGGATGTTGTAAAGCATCGTGCGCGAGGCGTTGGTCGCGTCGGTGACATGCGCCGTGCGGCCCGTCAGCCGCCAGATCAAATACGTGTCGACCGTGCCGAAGATCAGCCGCCCGGCCTCGGCCTTGGCGCGCGCGCCCGCGACCGTGGCCAGGATCCAGGCAACTTTTGTGGCTGAGAAATACGGATCGAGGAGGAGGCCCGTCCGCTCCACAATCATCGCCTCCAACCCCTCCGCCTTCATCTTGGCGCAGCGCTCGGCGGTGCGGCGGTCTTGCCACACGATGGCGTTGTAGACCGGCTCGCCCGTCTCGCGGTCCCAAACGACGGTGGTCTCGCGCTGGTTTGTGATGCCGATGGCGGCGATGTCCTCGGGCCCCAGCCCCGCCCGTTCCACCGCGCCGCGGCAGGTCCCGGCACAGGTCGACCAAAGATCGGCGGGGTCGTGTTCGACCCACCCCGAGGCCGGGAAGATCTGCGGACACTCCTCTTGCGCGGTGGCGGCCATTTTGAGGTTTTCGTCGAAGACAATTGCCCGGCTCGACGTTGTGCCCTGGTCGATGGCAACGATATGGCGCATCTCTCCCCCCTTCTCATCGGTTTTGTGAGAGACTGCACACCTCCCTCAAACTTGCAACCGGGGCTCCGTTGACAGACCCCGGCAAAGCGGCTGACCTCGCCCCATGAGAGAGGGTGACGACAGCGGCGCGGGGGCACCGCCGGAGATTGCGTTCCGGTCGCTGCAACCCGCGGATTTTCCCATGCTGCGCGCCTGGCTTGGCCGGCCGCATCTGAAGCGGTGGTGGGATATGCACGACGCGACGCTGAACCAGGTCGCGGCAAGCTTTACCCGCAACCCGGCCACGACCTGGCGCTTTGTGGCGTCCGAGGCCGGCGTGGACATCGGCTATTTCCAGTATTGGCGAGAGCCTGAGGGCGCCGGTGTCGATCAATTCCTGGCCGACCCCGACCGGCTTGGCCAAGGGCTGGGAACGCGCGCGTTAACGGGCTTTCTTGCGCATCTTGCGGGGCTTGGAATGGGCGATCGGGTCAGCGTCGATCCGCACCCAAAGAACCGACCCGCAATTCGATGCTACGAGAAATGTGGCTTTGTCCACGACCCCCACCGCTCAAACGCCGAGGTCTATTTTATGGATCGACCCCTGCGCGGCTAGCCCGATATCCGACCGGGCGTGCCTGCGCAAAGCGACTGGGACACCGGCTGTTGCGGTATCCCGCGCCGCTTTTGGCGGCGGTCACAGCAGAAAGAGCGACGCAAGGCCGAGAAACGCAAAAAAGCCGACCACATCCGTGACCGTGGTCACAAAGGTGCCGGAGGCGAGCGCGGGGTCGGCGCCCACACGCTCTAGCCCCATCGGGATCAGGATCCCGGCCAGGCCCGCGACCAAGAGGTTAAGCACCATGGCCACGCCGATCACGACGCCAAGGACAGGGCTGCCGAACCAGACCAGGCTGATGATCCCGGTGATCACCGCAAAAGCCGCGCCGTTCAAAAGCCCAACCAACGCCTCCCGCCGGATGATGCGCAGCGCGTTGGCGCGGCTGATGTCGCGGGTGGCCAGCGCCCGCACCGCGACGGTCAGCGTCTGCGTCGCCGCATTTCCCCCCATGGACGCGACGATGGGCATCAACACAGCGAGCGCCACCACGGCCGTGATCACCGCGTCGAATTGCGCGATCACAAGGCTTGCCAAAACCGCGGTGGCCAAGTTGATCGCCAGCCAAGGGAACCGCAGTTTGGTGGTCGACCAAACGCTGTCGGACAACTCCTCATTGCCGACGCCGGCCAAACGCTTCATGTCCGCTTCGGTTTCGTCCTGTAGAACCTCGATGGCGTCGTCGATGGTGATCACGCCCACCAAACGCTCATCCGCATCGATCACCGGTGCACTGATCAAATGGTACTGGTTGAAAGCATAGGCCACTTCCTCCCCCGGTTGGTCGGCGCGGAACACGCGCGGCTCAAGATCCGCGATTGAATCGAGCGCAACCTCCCGCCGATGCGCCATCACCCGGCCCAAAGGCACCGTGCCAAGCACCTTCATCCCGGCGTCGACCAAGATGATTTTGTAAAACTGCTCAGGCAGATCGTCCTCGGCGCGCATAAAGTCGATGGCCTCGCCCACCGTCCAGTGGCGCGGCGCGACGACCATTTCGCTGCTCATCAGCCGGCCCGCCGTATCCTCGTCGTATTGAAGCGAGGCTTCGACGGCGACACGGTCCGCACCGTCGAGCGCATCCAGCACTTTGGCCTGCTGCGCCTCGCCCAGATCCTCGACCAGATAGACCAGGTCGTCGGTCTCCATTTCCTGGACGGCGCTTGCCAGGATCTCATCATCGATATGGGTCAGAAGGTCGTCGCGCACGCCTTCGGACAGTTCGGACAGGAACTCGCCCTCCAGATCGGTGCCCCAAAGATCGACCAGGCGGTGACGCTCATCGACGGTGATCTGCTCCAGAAGGTCGGCGATATCCGCCTCGTGCAAGGGATCGAGCAGGCTGACCAACCGCTCCCGCGCGCCCAGTTCGACGGCGGCGAGGATTGCATCGACCGTGACCGCATTAATCGGCTGCGCGTCCTGTGGCGGCGTGGCGTCGGTGTCGGTCATCATCGATCCCCTTCTGCGGCACCGGTCGCCGGGCTGTTTCCAGTACACCCCGCGCCCGGAACGGGCTAAGCGTTGGTCCGCGTGATACAGGGAGCCCGCGCGGATGAAAACGGCACTTCACCTCGGCCAAACCTTAGAGATGCGGGCAAACCCGTTCGAGGGCGACCCAGCCACAGCACTCTGCCACACCCGACTGGGTGGCGTTTTGGTGACGGATGGGCGGATTGCGGCCGTGGGCGCGGCCGATGCGCTGTGCGCGGCGCACCCCACGGTTCCCCGCATCGATCATGGCGCCGGTCTGATCTTGCCCGGTTTCGTCGATGCCCATGCCCACGCCGCGCAAACCGCCATTCTCGCCCGCTGGTCCGCGCGGCTGACCGATTGGCTGTCCTCGCATACCTTCCCCGAGGAGATGCGTTTCGCCGATCCCGCTTATGCCGGGCAGATGGCGGCGCTGTATCTCGATCTCTGCCTCGATCA
>CALCPC010000479.1 GCA_937900975.1 uncultured Paracoccaceae bacterium | reverse complement strand
TTTGCTGATCTTGAGATAGCGATTTCTGATCCAATGTGAACGGAAATTGCTCTAAGCTCTGAAACCTTGCCTGAGGCAAGAAACGGTGGGCCCTCGTTAAGCGACGCGAACGCTTGGAACACCACACACCCCACCGTCTCTCATGCCACCCCCCCACGGAGATGACGTGTAAAACATGGCACATCGGGTGGCGCCGGTCTGTGTCACAGACCACATATTCAAGTTAGTGCTTATTTTACTGCTTTAGCCGGGGCCTTGCGACCGCTTGCGCGGCCAAGGGCGCGGGGCGCGGCCGGCCTGCCGGGGGCGCGACGGCGTTGGCGGGTTGGCGCCAGACGCGCGGACCCGAAGTGCTTTTTGCCAGCGCAGCGCGCTGCGCCGTCGGGCGGCGCCCCAACTCGCGCCGCCATGCTGCGCGCTTGGTCACTTTGGGTGGCGATCCGGCGCGTGTCCGGGCGGGGATCCAGACCCTCCTACCCCGTTTTGCCGCCCAAACGAGGCCTGAGCGGCGACAAGATTGGCATAAAGACCGCCCTTGGCCATAAGGGCGTCATGGCTTCCGCTTTCAACAGCGCCGCCCCGGTCGATCACGACGATCTTGTCGGCATCGCGGATTGTCGACAGCCGATGCGCGATCATCAACGTTGTCCGACCTTTGGCAAGATCGGTTAGCGCCGCCTGCACCACCCGCTCGGAGGCGGTGTCGAGCGCTGAGGTCGGCTCGTCCAACAAAAGGATCGGCGCGTCGCGAAGCACGGCGCGGGCAATCGCCACGCGCTGGCGTTGACCGCCCGACAGAGAGGCGCCCCGCGGGCCGACGCGCGTCCCAAGCCCCGCCGCCATCGCATCGGTGAAGGCCGTGACAGAGGCCGCCGCCGCGGCCGCACAAATCTCATCCATCGTCGCGTCAAGCCGGCCGAGGCGGATGTTTTCGGCAATCGTCTCGTCAAAAAGGGCCGCATCCTGACCGACATAAGCGATCAGACCGCGCAGATCGGCAGGATCCGCGGCGGCGACATCGGTGCCGCCGATGGTGATGGCGCCGGATTTGGCATCGATAAGCCGGGTCAAAAGCGCAAACACCGTGCTTTTGCCCGCGCCCGACGGGCCGACCAGCGCGGTGGTCTGCCCGGCCTCTGCCGTGAACGAAAGACGCTGCAAAACAGGCTCCTGCCCATAGGCAAAATCGACATCATGAAAAACCAGCCGCCCAGCCGCAATCGGAACCGGCGCGGCCGGCGGCAGCACCGTGGCGCGGACATCGAGCATCGCATAGATCCGCTCCAACGACGCCGCGGCGGCCTGCACCTGGCCTGACACCATGCTCAGCCGGCGAAGCGGGTCGAAAAGCAGCGCCATCGCCGTGAAAAAGCTCATGAACGCGCCCACGGTCTTCTCACCGGCCAGTATTTCGGCGCCGCCATAAAGCAGGACACCAAGAAACCCCGCCGCGGCAATGACATCGATCACGGCAGGCAGCGCGGCCTTGCCCGTTTCGGACCGGATCTGTGCGGTCAGAAAACCCGCGACCTCGCGCCCGAAACGCGCCCGCTCATGATCCTCTAACCGGTTGACCTTAATCGAAACCATGCCGTGGAAAATTTCGTCGAGCCGGGTCGACAAAAGGCTGGCAGAGCCGCGCGCCTGGCGCGTCGTATCCCGGATCCACCGCTGCAAAAGGGCCAGCGGCAGGATCAGAATGGGCACGCCGACAAAGGCGATGAGCGCCCAGCGCCAATCCACCCAAAGCATCACCGCCAAAAGCGAGACGAGCGAGATCGCATCCCGCCCCACGGTCATCAGTGCTGCACTGGCCGTCTGTTGCAAGGCAAGGGTGTCGCCGCGCACCCGCTCGATCAGATCGCCCGGCGCGTTGGCTTGGAAATACCCGGCATCGAGATCCAGCAGGTGGTCCAGCGCCCGCGTCTGCAGCGCGGTTGTCACCTTCAGCCCGACCCCCATCACCAGAACCCGCTGCCCGAACCCCGCGACCGCGCGCAGCGTAAAGATTCCCGCGATGGCCAGCGCGATGCCTTGCACGGCTGTGGCATTGCCGGCCACAAACACCTCATCGAAGAGCGGTTGGACGAGATAGCTCATCGCCCCCAGCGTCGCGCCCTCTAGCGTCATGAGGATCAGGGCCGCCAGAAGGACCGGCAGAAACCGCCGCACCTCGTCGCGCCAAAGACGCCGAAGAAGGGGCAGCGTATCACTCACGCCGCAATATCCGGTCGACGATGAACGCGCCGGCGCCGTTTGGCCGAAATCCATCGGTCAGGGCGGCGCGGTCATAGACCTCCACCAGCCAGGGGCGGAACGCGATGCCGGTCTCGGCCCGCGCGGCGGCATAAGCATCGACAAACGCGTCGAGAATGCCGGTCTTGGCCCAGCGGATATGGAGATAGCGCAGGCTCAGCTCGGCCGCAGCCTCGGCCGGCGGGCGGCCCTGATCCAAAAGGTAGCAGGCCGCCGCCAACCCGGCCCGATCCGCCCCGGATTTGCAGTGCAACAGCAAAGGCCGCTCGGCCCGGTTCAAGATTTCGAGCACGCCCAGCACCTCCTCCGCGCGCGGCGCGCCGCGGGAATAAAGCCGGTGGTCGATAAGCTTGAGGCCAAGGGCCGCGCAGGTCTCCCGCTCCAAAAGGTAAGAGCCCCAGTCGCTGACGCCCCGCACATTCAGCACAGTCCGAAACCCCCGTGCGGCCAGACGACGCAGGCGTGTTGGGTCAGGCTGGTTCGCGCGCCAAAGCCCTGGCGCGAACTCTGCCTCATTGGTCCAAATCCACCGAAGAAACCCGTGATCGAAGACCGTCATGTCAAAGGCCGCCCGCGCCCGGGCCCCCGGCGCGTCCAAATCCGCGGTCCAGTCCCCGCGCCAGTCCGCGTCCCACCGCCGCCAGGCCGCCTTCACCTCGCCCAACATCGCTTGCGCCTCCTGTCTTTGCTGCGGCCATACGCCGTGGGCTGGTCGGGGGCAAGCGTGCCCCCCTCGTCATTTCTCACCCCATGCGTTAACACCCTTTTATGGAGGGGTCTCTGCGACGTTGCGGTTTTTGGCTTGCGGTCCTGATCTGGGCCTTCGGTGCGGTTTTGCCACCGCCGCCGCCAGCCGCGCCCGTGCCGCCCGCGCTGGCCGCGTCGCTTGCCCTGTTTGGGACCCGTGCTGGGGCCAGCATCTGCGGGTTGGATGGTGTCGGCGGCGCTGGGCACGAGACGCCGTGCCGCGCTTGCGCTGCGGCAAGCCATGGCTGTTTGCCGGCGCCCAGCGTCCGCGCGGCCTGCCAACCCGTGGCGCAGACCGCCCCCCTGCGGCCTGCGGGCTGTCAAGCGCCGCGACAGCGGATTGCGACCAAGGGTTTGGCCCGTGCCCCACCCCAAGGGCATCCCATCACCGGACCCATCTTGCCGGCGTAATCCGCCGCAAGCCCTTGTTCTGAAAGGATACAAAAATGCTGAAGACGCTCGCGCTTCTGGCGGCTGCCAGTCTTGTCGCCACCGCCAACATCACCCAGGCCGGGGAGGTGTCGGTCGGCACCCTCGACCTCAAAACACCGTTTGCCTATGCAACACCGCCCTCGGCCAAAGTCGGCGGTGGCTATCTGACCATCGCCAACACCGGCGATGCAGCCGACCGGCTGGTCGGGGCCACGGCCAAATTCGCCCCCACCGTCATGCTGCACCGGACCGTTGTCGACGACAACGGCACCGCCAGGATGGAGCACGTTATGGGCGGCATCGAAATCCCGGCGGGAGAGATGGTGATGCTGGCGCCCGGCGGGCTGCACATCATGTTCATGGGCCTGACCGCGCCGATTGTGGAGGGTGAGACGCCCGAGGTGACGCTAACCTTTGAAAAAGCCGGCGATGTTACGCTGCCGTTCGACGTTCTTCGCCCCGGGACCAAGCCGGAGGCGCACGCCCACTCCCACTAACGCGCGCCCGCCGCCGATCCGATCAGGTCGGCGGCGGGCCTTCGGCGGGCCTGGCAACGGTCCATTAAGCTCGACCGCTTATCCCAAACCGCGCGCCACCTTCGGCGCCGAAAGGGGATGCAGATGTTGCGGGCCGTCGTGCGAACCATCGCCTTGCCGGTTCTTGTGGTCTTGGCGCTGGTCCTGGCCGTGGGCTTTGGCGTCAGCGCATCGCTGCAGCAGATGGAGCGGGCGACCCTTCTGCGGGAGGGGGCGTTAAGGGCTGGCGACCTCGCCGAGGAGCTTGTGGCCCAGATCCCCGACACGCCCCAGATTATCGCAAATGGCCGAGCTACGGACGACCAGGCGCGTCTCCTCTCTGCCGTGATGACGGGCAGCGCGGTGTTTCAGGTCCGCCTTTACGCCCCGGATGGCACGCTGCGCTACGCGACGGACCGGGAAAGCGCTGCGGGCCTCGCGCCGGAGGCGGCGGCGGTCTACGACACGCTGCAGCCGAACCTGCAATTGCTGCGCCAGGGCCCCGCGGGCGACCGCGTCACGGTCACGGCGCTTGTTCCGCTGGCCAGTCCGGGCGACGGCGTTTTTGGGGTTATCGAAACCGCGGCCGACGCCTCGCATCTCGCCGGGCTGCTGACGGCGATGTTCCAGCGGCTCAGCCTCGCGCTGATTGTGCTGACCACGGTCGCGGTTCTTTTGCCTGCGCTGATCCTGATCTGGCGCAACGACCAGGTGCGCCGGCGCGATCACGCGCTTGTGCAGCTTGCAAAATTCGACCCCCTGACCGGCATTCTCAACCGTGGGGCGCTGACGCGCGAGGGTCAGGACGCCGTCAAACAGCGCGACGGCGACGGGCCGGACGCAACGCTTGGGTTCCTCTTTTTCG
>CALCPC010000478.1 GCA_937900975.1 uncultured Paracoccaceae bacterium | reverse complement strand
TTGACCGGTCAGCGCGGGTTTGCGCGCGGCATCCGCGTCGTCCCGCGGTGGGGGGGAGCTTCGCCCCCGGATGGCGCTTGGCAGGATCGTACGGGGGCCGGTCCGGACAACGCGCAGCGGTTCAGCCTCTCGCGCGGTGTCGGCGGCGGGCGCCTTGGCCGGGGCATCGGGCTTTGCCGCCGGCGCCGGTGCCGCCGGCTCGGGCTCCGCCGGGCGGCCAAAACGTCCGACGATGGTGCGGATGTTGAACCCGCGCCGTTTCGGTGCGGGGGCGGTCTCGGCTGGCGGGTTTGCGGCTGTTTCCGCCGCGGTGCTGGCGGCGGGCGATGCTGGCATCTCTGTGGGGGTCGTCTTGGCGGCAACGCTGTCCGGACCTGCGCGCTGAGGGGTGCTGCTGGCCGCCCCGACGCCGTCCGCCAAGGGTCGCGGCCCCGCCGTTGGCAAAGCGTCGCGCGGGGCAGGCGCGGCCCGACCCGTGTTCGACGCCGCCTCAAACCCCGCCTTGCGCGCAGCCGCTTCTGCGGCCACGGCTTCGCGCATGGTCTGGGCAATCTCGGTGTCCGCAGCCGCTTTCTTGCGCTTTGGCGGCAAGGTGGTCGGGCGGACCGACGACCCCTCTGCCAGCGGTTTCGAGGGCGCTTCGGCGCGGGCTTTCTCCTGCTCTTCTGCGCGCCGGAAACGATCAATGAAGGTCTCGCGGCGCATTTGGCCGGCCTGCGGATCGGCCTTGACGGGGGGGCTGTCTGCCTCTGCCCCGATCGGTGCGGTCAGGCGCAAGGGCAGCGGCGCGGCTGCCGGAGCGGGGGCCGGCGTCGCCTGGTCCCCAGCCTCGGGCGTCGCAGGGGCCTCCGCCGCGGCTTGACCGCTGGCTTCGGGCGCCGATTGCAGCAGCATCGGTGTGCTCTCGGCCGCCTCGCGCATCTGGGCGTTCCGTCTCAGGCGCGTGACCGCGCGGCGCAGCGGTTTTTTGCGGGGGCGCGCGTCCAGCGGACCAGTATCGGCGTCCGCTTCGGGCGTGTCCTTGGCCTCGGATCGCAGTTCCAGTTCATCCCCGCCGGTGGCAAAATCGCTCAACAACAAGGCGGGTTTGGCCCCTGCGCTGTCCGCATTTTGGCGCAGCGGCTGCGCATTGGGCTGCGCAATCCGCTCAGCGCCAAGATCCGCCTCAAGCCCCGCGTCGGATGTGTCGACCGGATCGAGCTTCTTGTCTTCAGCCACATCCGGCACCGCTTTGGACGGGCTGGCCGAGGGTTTTGCCTGACCATCGGCCATCGCTGAGCGCAGCGTGCCGGCCAGCCGCAGCGCCTCTGCCATTGCATCCGGAACGGAGGTCTCCGTGCGCGCACGGCGCAGCGCCGCGGCCCCGTCATCCGTGTCCGTCCCCTGCTCCGCAACGCCATCGCCCAGCGGTTTTTCCGCGGCGGCTCCATCGGGTTCCATTGCTGCAGCGCGCGGGAAAAATGAGGCCGCGCGCGCGGCGGCCGAGGCACCCGCTGCCACGGACGCTGGCCCATAGTCCGGCGTCGGATCGGGTTCGGCGGGGTCTTCGGGCTCCGCCACATCCGATGGCGCGCGCGATCCCGGCGTGTCGCAGGCGGGGCGGGCCGCCACACGAGCCGGCGGCGGGTGATCGCCGGTCGACGGCAGAGGCGCCGGCTCTGCCAGGGGCCCGCTCTCTGGGATCGCGTCGCCCAGGGCAAGCGGTTTGCGCAAGGGCGCCGGCGCGTCGGCGTCCGGGGCAGCGCGCAAATCCGCGGTTCCGGTGTCCTGGCCACCCGGCTCCGGCTCTGGCTCTGGCTCTGGCGCGTCCAGGGCATAGGGCTCTTCGTTAAGCAAGGCCGATATCGTCGCTTTCAGGTCGTCGTCTTCGGCGGATGCCTCGTCCACCAAAACAGACGGATCGGGCGCATCGGTCGGTGTCGCAGAGAGGGCGTCTTCGGCGAGGCCCGTGGCAATTTCTGCAGCAAGTGCCGCGTCACGCGCGGCATCGGCGGTTGTGTCGGGCCCGGTATCCGTTGGCGTCAGGTCGACGTCAGCCGCCGCAGCGTCGATCGGCGCCGCAGCCGCGACGCCGTCGCGGGCCTCCTCCGCCCCCAGAAGCGCGGTTTTCGCACTGCTCTCTGGGATATCCCCGGCGCCCGCGCCCAAGCCCGCAAAGGATGCCGGATCGGTTTCATCGCTGGACATCGCAGCCGTTTCGCCAGCCGATGCCTCTGGCGCAGGCATGCCGGTTTCGGTGGGCTGCGCATCGGTCTCGGCGCCCCCGTCTGGGTCCGAGCCGGCGCCGGGAGCATCCGACGCCAAGGCGCTGGCATCCCGCCAGGGCACCACAGTGTCCGGCGCCTGCCCTGCGACCCGTGGCAAACCGTCAAGCGCCAAACCGGCGCCGCTGGCGGGATCGGGCCCGTCCGCCGCTACGCCCTCGGCATTGCCAAGCCGCAAAACAGGGGGTTGATCGGGGTCGGCGGCCCCCGCCCAGATGTCGGCCCCGTCCGCCGGCTGCGCCGGTTCCGATGTCTCAGCCGGGCTTTCATCGCTGGGTGCAGGGGCTGCGGACGCCGCCGCGTCGAGCTCAGCATCGACGCCGGTCTCGGCCACCTGATCGCGGGAGGCGTCGCGCATCTCCTCAGGCGGTATCGCAGCGCTGTTCGCGCCCGGGGCCACAGGACCCGCCGCATCGAAAGCGCTGTCCTTGCGCGCCGTGTCGGATGCCTGCGCGGCCGTGTCCGGCGCATCGGCGTCGGCGAGACTTGGCCCCGGCAGATCGCCCGCGTCGTCGCGGAGCAGGGCGTCAAGGGTTTCGGCGCCGTCCTGCGATGGGGCGGGACGGTCCACGTCCGGGCCGCCAAGCGCTGCCGCGTCGAGAGTGTCCAGCGTCTCGGTTTCCGAGGCCATATCGCGCGATGGCTCATGCGCGTCACCCTCGGGCGCCGTTTCACCCAAGCGCGCGCTTGCCAAAGCGCTCGGCGTCAAAAAACTGTCCGAGGCGTCCGACGGTGTTTCAGTCAAAGCAGGGGGTTCGGCCTGATCGATGGACGGCGCGTCTCCAGGCTCTGACGCCGGCGCACCGAGATCCTCTGTCGCCCGGGACGCCGGCCCATCGACCGTCGCGCCCGGTGGTGGCGGACCGTCCTCACCCCGGATCTCTGCGCCGACCGCACCTTCGGCCGCGTCGCCCACTGGCGCAAATTCAACCGGTGCGGTTGCGTCGCCACCTGCCTCAACCTCATCCGGTGCAGCCGCGTCGCGCGCAGTCGCCGCGCCAGTATCGTCGCGCGCAGTCGTCGCGCCAGTCTCGTCGCGGGCTGTGTCCGCGCCGGAACCATCTTGCGCTGTCGTCGCGCTGGGATCATGTTGAGCGGTCGTCGCGCGGGCATCGTCCTGCGCCGTCACGGCGGCAGTACCTTCCTGCACCGTCACGGCGCCAGTATGGTCCTGCGCGAGCGCCGCGCTGGTGTCATCGCTCGCAGACGCGGCACTAGCAGCGGCGAGCGCTGCGACTGCGCGCGCGGCGTCAGGCATCCCTGCCGTGTCTGGATCGCCCGGTTGCAAAGCATCGTCGGGCGCCTCCGTCGCGCCGGACCCCGCCTCGCCCCCTGCCGCGCCGTCCGGAACCGCGCGGATCCGCACGCCGCCATCGGTTGGGGCCGCGTCAAGCGCGTACGCCCCAGCCGCGGACATCAGACGGTCGGCCAGTGTCGCAATCTCACCCTCAGAGGCGCGGGGCGAAAAATCGGTGTCCTCGGTCCGATGCGCAAAGTAGTCTATGACCTCGCGCATGATCGGAAACGGGTCGTCGAACCCCTCCAACTCACACGCAAACGTGTCATACGACACCTTCAGGACTTTGGACTTGCCCATGTTCGGCC
>CALCPC010000477.1 GCA_937900975.1 uncultured Paracoccaceae bacterium | reverse complement strand
CCGCCCTGCTGGATCAGAGAATCGTCGCCGGGCTCGGCAATATCTACGTTTGCGAGGCGCTCTTCCGTTGCGGCATCTCGCCGACGCGCAAGGCGGGGCGGATCGGCAAGGCGCGGGGTGCGGCGCGTGTCCCAATCATCCGGCATGTCCTTGCCGATGCGATCGAGGCGGGCGGATCATCGCTGCGCGATTTCCGGCAAGCCGATGGGGAGCTTGGATATTTTCAGCACCGCTTTGACGTCTATGGCCGCGAGGGGGAGCCTTGCCGCACCGATGGCTGTGGCGCGCCCATTGCGCGGATCGTGCAATCGGGCCGGTCGTCTTTCTACTGCAGGTCGTGCCAAACATAGGTTGATTGACGCCCCGTGCGTGATAAGCACGAAGGTCACATACAACGACAGAAAGCGCATCCATGGCCTACGAGACGATCATCCTCGACGTCGAAGACCACATTGCCAAAATCACCCTGAACAGACCCGACGCGCTGAACGCGCTGAATGACCAGCTAATGACCGAACTGGCGGACGCCATGGCCGGCTGTCAGGCCGACAGCAAGGTGCGCTGCATCGTTCTGACCGGCTCGGAAAAGGCGTTTGCTGCTGGCGCCGACATCGCGATGATGAAGGACAAGTCCTATGTCGAGGTGTTCACCGAGGACCTGTTCGGCCCGGAAACGGACGCCATTGTGCGTGTGCGCAAACCGGTGATTGCTGCGGTGAGCGGCTATGCGTTGGGCGGGGGCTGCGAGCTGGCGATGATGTGCGATTTCATCATCGCGTCGGAAACCGCCAAATTCGGCCAGCCCGAGATCAATCTGGGCGTCATGGCCGGGATCGGCGGCACGCAACGCCTGACCAAGGCGGTGGGCAAGGCCAAGTCGATGGACATGAACCTCACGGGCCGTTTCATGGGCGCCGAAGAGGCGGAGCGGTCGGGGCTGGTCAGCCGCGTCGTGCCGACCAAGAAGCTGATGGAAGAAGCGATGGGTGCGGCCGAAAAGATCGCGGAGAAATCCATGGTGTCGGTCATGGCCGTGAAGGAAGCGGTGAACAGGTCGTTCGAGACGCCGCTGCGCGAGGGTCTGCTGTTTGAACGGCGCGTGTTCCATTCGCTGTTCGCGACCGAAGACCAGAAGGAAGGCATGGCCGCCTTCCTCGAAAAGCGCGAGGCGCAGTTCCGCGACAAGTGAGGTGTGGACAGGGCGCTGCCGCCCTGCCCCGGTGCCTCAGGTCTGGTTGGCGCCGCGCATCTGGCGGATCGAGGCGCGAATCTTGCGCCAGTCTGCCGCGATGGTCTGCTTGCCCTCTTCGGTTGCGGCGCGGGCGCGTTGCGCGGCCTCCGCCTCGGCCTTGTCACCATGCGTGCGATAAAGGGCGCGGGCATGCTGGGAAATGGCCATGGGTTGCATCATGTCATCCTCCGGTGTTGCGTGCGTGTCGCCCATCATAACACGTTTTGCCGCAGGTTTGGCGACATAGGCCAAGCCATGCCAACGGGGTCGTTGACTCGGTTTCGGAATCCGCCTATGCGCACGGCTTCTGTAACTACCGCACCAATCATTGGGACGAGATAATCATGGCAAATTCGCCTCAGGCCAAAAAGCGGGCCCGTCAAAACGAAAAACGCTTTGCAATCAACAAGGCGCGCCGTTCGCGGATCCGCACCTACCTGCGCAAGGTCGAAGCGGCGATTGCCTCGGGTGACAAGGACGCAGCGAACACCGCTCTCAAGGCAGCGCCACCCGAACTGATGCGGGGCGTCAGCAGGGGGGTGTATCACAAAAACACCGCTTCGCGTAAAATGTCGCGTCTCTCGGCCCGGGTGAAATCACTCGGCTGATTCCCTCATGACGAGACGATTAAAAGCGCGGCAGTGATGCTGCGCTTTTTTCGTTTTTTCCATGAAAACAAGGGGCGCATCGATTCTTTGCCTACAAAGCTCGAGTCAATAATGAAGTTCTATGGACGGCCCGCAGACGAACTTGCTACCTCT
>CALCPC010000476.1 GCA_937900975.1 uncultured Paracoccaceae bacterium | reverse complement strand
CCTGAAAGGCAATGCGCCTTGGGGTGTGCGCACGCATGTGGTCGAGGCGTTGATGGGCCGCTCATGGGATGAGCCCTTCACCCTTTATGGTCTTCTGGCCGAGACGATCGAAACGGCGCCGGATCGCAGTTGGGTTGAGTTTCACCTCCGCCCCGAGGCCCGGTTTTCGGACGGCACCCCTGTCACCATAGAGGACGTGATCTGGTCTTTCGAGACGCTCGCCGCCGAGGGCCACCCCCGCTATGCCAACACTTGGGACAAGGTTGGCGCTGTCACGCCCGTGGGCACACGCGGCGTGCGGTTTTCCTTCACCGCGCCTGACAATGAGCTGCCCCTGATTATGGGGCGCCGCCCAATTCTGAAAAAGGCGGACTGGTCGAACCGGGCCTTCGGCGAAAGCTCGCTTGATCCTGTGACCGGCAGCGGGCCTTACGTGATCGGCGATTTCGAGCCCGGGCGTTTTATCGAGTTCGAGCGCAATCCCGATTACTGGGGGCGGGATCTGGCGTTCAACCAAGGCCAGCACAATTTCGACACCCTCCGATATGAGTTTTTCAGCGACAACAGTGTTATCTTCGAGGCGTTCAAAGCCGGCGAGATCTCCTATTTCCGGGAGGGGAACCCGGCCCGCTGGGCGCGGGATTACGGGTTCCCCGCAGCGACCGCGGGCGATGTCGTCAAAGCAGAAATTCCCCACCAGCGCCCCTCGGGCATGGCGGGTTTTGTCTTCAACACACGGCGCGAGATCTTTACCGATTGGCGTGTCCGCGAGGCGATGATCCTGGCCTTTAACTTTGAGTTTGTGAACCAGGCCGTCAACGACAGCGCCTATCCGCGTCGGACAAGCTATTTCGCGAATTCCGAGCTTGGGATGGTGCCCGGACCGGCAGAAGGGGCCGTTGCCGCGCTGCTGGCGCCCTTTGCCGATACGCTGCACCCCGACACACTGGCGGGCTATGCATTGCCCACGGCCTCGGTGGACGGGCCGAACCGCCGCAATCTTCGGCAAGCGCGCCAACTGTTGGAAGAGGCGGGCTGGCAGGTCGACGACGCGGGCGTGTTGCGCAACAGCGCCGGTCAGGCGTTTGAGGTGACGGTAATGCTCCGCTTTACCCGCAATGAAAGCATCGCAAGCATGTATGCCGAGATGCTGCGGCCCCTTGGCATCACGCTGAACACAGAATTGGTCGACAGCGCGCAGCACAATGCCCGCAAACAGGCGTATGACTACGACATGATGGTCAACAGTTGGTATCTGTCGCTTTCGCCCGGCAATGAGCAGCGGCTGTATTGGGGGGCTGAGGGCGTGACCAAGCCCGGGACGCGCAATTACATGGGCCAGGCGAACCCTGCTGTCGATGCACTGATCGACGCGATGTTGACGGCTGAGGATCGCGACGGGTTTGTCGCCGCCATTCGGGCCCTTGACCGGGTCTTGATGGCCGGGCGCTATGTCGTGCCGTTCTGGTACTCTGACGAAAGCCTTCTGGCGCACCGTGCAACGCTGCGCTATCCCGACACGCTTCCGATTTATGGCGATTGGCAGGGCTTTCTGCCCGATGTTTGGTGGTCGGTGGATTAGGCCTGGACGGGCTGTGGGGATATGTGGGTTGCGGATCTGGCATCGAAGCCGCGCGGGGTGGGGCAAAAACAGGCCGGCGGGCCCGGCGCGGCGGCCATTGCATCCCGTGAAAGACCAAAGGCATCAAGCATTACAGAGCGCGTTGAAGTTCTTGATTCCAGGCGGGTTTCTGCGATCCGGGGTTTTACCGAGACAGTTTAGACCGTGGCCAGAAGGCCCGCCGCCAGCGCCAACATCAAAACCCCGATCCCGGTATCGAGCAGCCGCCAGGCGCCGGGCCGGGCCATGATCGGCGCCAGCCGCCGCGCGCCATAGCCGAGGCTGAAGAAAAAGACAAAAGAAGCGGTCATAGCGCCCAGCGCGAAGGCCACCTTCTCGGCGCCGAGAAAGGGCACGGACACAGCGCCGATCAGGCCAAGTGTGTCGAGGTAAACATGGGGGTTAAGCCATGTGAAGGCGAGCGCGGTCAAAAGCGCGGCCCGCAGGCCCGCGGCCTGGCCCGACACGGCCAGCGTCGCGCCGCCGGCCCAAGCCGCGCGCAACCGCAACACGCCATAGCCGATCAGAAACAACGCGCCGCCCCAGGTCAGAATCGCCGGCAGGGCCGGCAACCGGGCGACGACCGCGCTGACCCCGGCGCCGCCTGCGGCGATCAAAACCGCGTCCGAAAGCGCGCACACAAGACAGACCGCAAACACATGCGCCCTCTGCAAGCCTTGGCGCAGAACGAAGGCGTTCTGAGCACCGATGGCCAGGATCAGCGCAAACGCCGTGGCAAAGCCGGTTCCCGCGGCTGCAATCATCGCATTTTCGTTCGCTTAGTCCGTGTTGCGCCAGGCTGTCCCGCACGGATCGCGCGGCGCCATCCTGCGCGGATCGCGCTGGGCCGTCACGCGCGCATCGCGCGGCGCCTTCGGGCGGGGATCGCGCGAAGCCGTAATGGGCACATCGCGCTGGACCGTCTCGCGCGGGGACGGTCGCCAGGGGGCGGCGTGATCGCTTGCGTGCACGCGGCGAGGCACCGGCGCGGGCCACTTTTCTCGGCGCAATATTGGCCGGCATGTCGTCCCCTTGACCCGGCGGCAGAACCAGCCCGGCCGAGATCACCAGTTTTGCGGCATCCTCGACACTCATCCCCAACTCAACCACATCGCGCTTCGGTACGAAAAGCAGGAAACCCGAGGTGGGATTGGGTGTCGTCGGCAAGAATACGCTGACCATCTCCGGTTCGCCCGCGCGCACCGGCACCTCGCCATAGGTATCGGTCGATACGAAGGCGACGGCCCAAAGGCCTTTGCGGGGATATTCGATCAAGCAGGCTTTCTGAAATGACTGATTCGATTGGTTCAAGATCGTTTCGGTGATTTGCTTCACGCCGTTGTAGATCGAGCGAATGATCGGAAGTCGGTCGAAGACGCCTTCGCCGATGACAATCAACTGCCGGCCGAACAAACCCTTGGTGAAGGCGCCGACAAAGGCGGTGAAAACCACGAAGACAACAACGCCGAAGCCGGTGATATCCCAGCCATAGGTCTCAGGGTTCCAAAACCCGGGCACCAGCGGCAGAACGCGCGCATCGACAAAGTTGATAAAGGTCCAAACCAGCCAGATTGTCATCGCGACGGGCACGACGATGCCGAGGCAGGTCAGAAAATTGGTGCGAAAATTCTGGAACAAGGTCGCACGGCGAACGTTGCGCCGGACTTGTTTTTTCGCTTTCCGCGCCATCGATGCAGGGCCTTTCCTGGATTGACGCCAGTCTAGTCACTGGCTTTCGGCGCTTCAATACTGAGATCGGCAAGTGCGCGGGCAATACGCGCGGCGAGGCGTGCGTTGTTCACAACAAGGGCAGTGTTGCTGGCCAAAGCGCGGCCATCGGTCAGCGTGCCGATCTGCGCGAGAAGGTAGGGCGTTACGGCCTTGCCGCAGATCCCGGTCTCTGCGGCGGAGGCCAGGGCTGTGGCGATCGCGGCTTCGATTTCGGTCTCGGCGATGTCATGTGCAGCGGGGATGGGGTTACAGACAAGTTGGCCGCCGGGCAGGCCCAGCCGGGCCCGCATCGCGTGGGCTGCGGCGATATCTTCGGCCCGGTCCAGTCGAAGCGGCGCGGGCAGCGTGCTTTGCCGCGTCCAAAACGCCGGCAGGTTGTCTTGGCCGACGGCGATGACGGGCACGCCCAGCGTCTCTAACCGCTCCATCGTCTTCGGCAGATCAAGGATCGCCTTTGGCCCGGCGGAAACCACTGTGACAGGGGTCTGGGCCAATTCCTCAAGATCGGCCGAGATGTCAAAGCTGGTCTCGGCCCCGCGGTGGACGCCGCCGATGCCACCGGTCGCAAAGACCGCAATGCCGGCACGGGCGGCGGCGATCATCGTCGCGGCCACGGTGGTCGAGCCGGTGCGCCCGGTGACAAGCGCGGGCGCGAGGTCCGCGCGCGACAGTTTCAGCGCATCGCGCGTTTGGGCCAGGGCCGCCATCCTCTCTGGCGACAGGCCGAAAAGGTAATCACCAGCTAGCACAGCAATGGTGACGGGCACGGCAACCACGGCTCGCAACGCAGCGGCGTCGGCTTGGGCAGACGTCT
>CALCPC010000475.1 GCA_937900975.1 uncultured Paracoccaceae bacterium | reverse complement strand
CCCCCCGACAAATCGTCCCGCCTTCCCCTCGAGATTTCTCTCCGACCCCTTGTCATCAAACCCGCTCTAAATCTGCTTAGCCCTTTTTTTGTGCGCATTTCTTGCCAGCAAATGCTTCAACTTGGGCGGAAAATCCGCTAGGTTTTTTCGATGATCACCGCCGACTACACACGCACCATGGCCCGCTACAGCGCTTGGCAGAACAGCGCGCATATCCAGGCGATGGCAACGCTTTCCCCCGCGGCGCTAACTGCGCCGCGGGGTGCGTTTTTTGAGACGATCCTGGCCACCGCAAACCACCTGCTTTGGGGGGACACGATATGGCTTCACCGGTTCGCGGGAACCCCACAACCGGCGCGGGGCAGCATCGCTGAAAGCCCGGAGGAGACACCGGATTTCGACGCCTACCGCGCGGCCCGCGGGGTCCGTGACGCCGAGATTCTGGACTGGACCGAGGCGTTGACGGATGCGGGGTTAAGCGGGACGCTGTCCTGGCACTCCGGCGCGCTTGGCCGGCAGGTTGAGAAGCAGCGCGCGGTCTGCGTCGCGCATTTCTTCAACCACCAGACCCATCACCGGGGTCAAATCCTCGCCATGCTGACAGCCGCCGGCGCGCGCCCGGGCGATACCGATCTTTTTGCGATGCCGGGCGATTACAGCGTTTCGTGAAGCTCCCGGGACTTCATGCACCCCATACCGCGTTGAAATCTTTGATTTCAGGCTGCGTGATAGGATCCAGGTTTCTCGCGAAACGCTCTCTCGGAACAGTCACCCGGGTCGCAAAGCCGCGCTGCGGCGGTTCTGATCGGGCCCTTCGATGCCCGCCATATCCCAACCGACGCTCTCAGGCCGCAAAAAGATCGGCACGGTGCTGGGCCGCGCGTCAATCCCTCCTGACGCCCGCCGCGCCCTTGATGCCGGTCAGGGCGATGGCGGCTTGGCTACGACGCCTCCGCCAATTGCTCCATAACCTCTTCGGGAATGTCGAAATTCGCGGTGACGGTCTGGACGTCGTCATCGTCCTCCAACGTCTCGATCAGGCGCATCAGCTTTTGCGCGCCGTCCAAATTCAGCGCCGTTGTGTTCTGCGGCTTCCAGATCAGCTTGGTCGTCTCGCTTTCACCAAGGGCGGCCTCCAGCGCGGTCGCCACATCGTTCAAATCGCTGCCCGCGCAATAGATCTCATGGCTTTCGTCGGTGCTTTCGACATCTTCCGCGCCCGCCTCGATCGCCGCCTCTAGCACGGCCTCGGCATCGCCAACCGCGGCGGGATACACGACATAGCCGACGCGGTCGAACATGAAACTGACGGCGCCCGTCTCGGCCAGATTGCCGCCGGCCTTGCCAAAGATGGACCGCACATTCGACGCCGTGCGGTTGCGGTTGTCGGTCATGGCCTCGACGATGACGGCAACCCCCTCGGGCCCGTACCCCTCATAGCGGATCTCTTCGTAATTCTCAGCATCGCCGCCCAGGCTTTTCTTAATCGCGCGCTCGATCACATCCTTGGGGACCGAGTTGGATTTCGCCTCCTTGACCGCAAGGCGCAGACGCGGGTTCTTCTCTGGGTCCGGATCGCCCATTTTCGCGGCAACGGTTATTTCCTTGGACAGCTTGGAGAAAAGCTTGGACCGCGCCGCATCCTGTCGCCCCTTGCGGTGCTGGATGTTTGCCCATTTCGAATGTCCGGCCATGTCTCCTCCCTCTCCTTTCGCGGCTCAGGTTGGCAGCCGTGGTTATACGCCCCGGCCAGCCTGGCTTTCAAGGGGCCGATCCGCGCCCAGTTTTACGCGGTGTTAGCACGGCGTGGCGCAAACAGGGGCAAAGCAGCCGTAAAGCGATGTTGAAGCATGGAGATGACCGCCGTCGATGTGGCGCCGATCGGCACCGCCCACCGCCAGCCGCGCCGTTGGCAGCCGGGCAGCGCCGTTTTGATCGCGGCGCTTCTCTTTGGCGTCGCGTTGCCCCTGGTCGGCGTCATCGCGCAGCAGGCGCGGCTGATCGGGGAGGCGCGCGTCGCGACGGAGGCGCTGCGGATCGAGGCCGCCGCCGCGGCCTTTCGCTCGATCTACCGCGTTATGGTGACCAACGACCTCGACCGGCTCAGCGATCTTGCGCTGCGGCTGCCGCCACCGGGCGATGACGGCGCATGCCAGGCAGCGCTCGCGCGGGCAATCGCGTTCCAGCCCCACCACGGGCACCTATTGCGCATCGACGCCGAAGGGCGGACCGTGTGCAGCGCCACCGAGGGAGAGCAGCGGGCCAGCGTGCAGGACCGCGCCTTTTTCCGCCGCGCGCCCGAGGCGACCGGCCCGTTCTTGAGCGAGATGTTGTTTGAGCAGGTCAGCGCCCGGCCGGTCCAAAACGTCGTCGTCCCGATGCGCACCCCGGATGGCACCTTTGACGGGGCGTTGGTCGCGGGCATCCGGCTTGATTGGTTCGCCGACAGTGTCCGGCGCAGCCCGTTTCTCGACCGGCCCCAACGGTTAAGCGTGACCGTGCTCGACCGTCTGGGGCGGATCGACTATCAGGCCCCAGGCCCGCCTGGCGATGCCGAAGCGCTGCGCCAGGCCGCGCGGACGATGGCGGACGCCGGCAAAATTCGCGACCTCTACCGCGCCGCGGCCGATGCGGGCCGGGCACGTCTATATGCGCTAACCGCGCATGCTGCCGCCAACGGGATCGTGCTGGCCATCGGTTTGCCGACACAGTCCGGTTTCGCCGGGGCCGCGGCGCTGGCGCCGCTGACGCTGCTTTACCCGGCGCTTGCAGCCCTTCTTTTGCTGGTCGCGGCGCTTGGCGTTGTGCATCTGGCGTTGGTCGCGCCGTTGCGGCGTTTGGCCAAAGACACCGCTGCGCTTGCGGCCGACGGGGCCCATCCGCGCCCTGCCCCAAACGGACCGGCGGAGGTTGTGACCCTCGGCCAAGCCGTCGACGCGCTTGCAACGGCCCTTGCCCAAACCGCCGAGAGCCGCGACAGAACCCGCGCCGACCTGGCCCAGACCGAGCGGGAGCTTCGCGCCTTCACCTTCAGCGCCAGCGACGGGTTGCGGGCGCCGCTGGAAGAGATCGAAGCCGCGCTTACCAAGCTGGCCCAAGCGCCCACGGCCGGGGAGGTCGTCAGCGCGGACCCGCTTCGCGACGCGCAAAACGCAGCACGGCGGATCCGGCGGCAGATGCGCGACACACGGCTTTTCGCCGAAGTCATGCATGACGACCGGCGCGTCGATCTGCCGAAACCCATCGATCTGGGCGAGCTTTTGCGGGACTTATGGGACAGCCTTGGACCCGCGGTCACCGCCAAAAAAGCCACCCTGAAGGTAGAACCGCTGCCAAGGTTGATCGTGCAAACGACAATGATCGAGGAGTTGTTTCGCGCCCTGCTCGCCAATGCGCTGGCCTATTCGAAGCCGGAACTGCCGCCGGAAATCCGCGTGCGGCAGGGCGCGCGGGCGACCACCGATTGGATCGTGATCGATGTGGCCGACAACGGGATGGGCATCGACCCCGTCGATCACGCGCGTATAATTCAGCCTATTCGCCGCCTTGACCAGAACCCCGGGGATCCCAGCACCGGCATCGGCCTCCTGCTCTGCAGCCGCATCGCAGAACGTCATGGCGGGCACCTTAGCGTCACCTCGACGCTGGGCGCGGGGGCGACGTTCCATCTCCACCTGCCCGCCGCGCGGGTGGTCAGCCAAGAGGCCAGATCAGCGGTATCAAG
>CALCPC010000474.1 GCA_937900975.1 uncultured Paracoccaceae bacterium | reverse complement strand
CTTGAACGCGTTTTCTGATGATGACTGACCTGCTTTGAACGGAAAATGCTCTAGAGGTTGCCTTTCTGCTCCGATGCGACCGAACATCGCCCTCACACCGTCCGCCCCACCGATCGCGCTGAAATCCCGGGGTTCAGCGCGATCGGCGATGGGGGTGTGTTGCGCCTTGCCGCGGGGTTCTGGCTGTCCGAAGGGGCAGTCGCGATCCGAATTTGCGGCTCGGAGCAGCGCCCGGCGGACCCGGGGCCGCCGTTTTCCGGGCCTCAAAAACCAGTCCCGCTCCGGGTCTCCGCCTGGCAGCCTGCCTACCCGTCGTCGCCCGAACTCTGATCCAGCCGCCGCCGGACCCGCCGCACGGCGGCCCAAACCAGCAGCGCGACGGGGGGCGTGACCAGCGCGTAAACCGATGCTTCGCCAAGGCCCAGCTGGGCCCCAAAGGGTTTGAGGACGTTCACCGCCAGATTGACGGCATAATAGCTGCTCGCGCCGACCGACAGCCCCTCCACCGTTTCTTGCAGCCGCAATTGCAGCGCGGCCCGCTCATCCATCCGCCGCAAAACGCCGACATTCTGCGTGGCCGAGGCGACATCGACCCGCGTCCGCAACAGGTTTGCGGCCTGTTCGGCGCGATTGGCCAACTCCTCCAACCGCTCTTTGGCCGACCGGCAGGTGCGCATCGCGGGGTCGTAGCGGCGGTTCATGAACTCCGCAAAGGTCTGGCGCGAGGCCACCCGCTCCTCCCGCAGGACCTCGATCCGTTGGTGGACGATGGCCTCATAGGCGCCCGCCGCGCCAAAGCGAAAGGCCGAGGAGGTGAGCAAAACCTCAATCTCCGCCGACATCTCCAACAGCGCGTTCAGCGTGTCGACATCGCTGCCCTCCTGCCGGGCCATGCGACTGACCAGATCGGACAACGCCCCGTTCAGCCCAGCGACCCGGCGTGAGATCTGCCGGGCCAGCGGCAGTGTCAGCATCGAGGCCGCCTTATAGGTCTCGATCTCCAAAAGCCGCTGCACGATGCGGCCAAGCCGCCGACCGCTGATCGAGGCGGGGGCCAAAACGGCAAACCGGACATGGCCCTGCTCGTCGATGCGAAAATCCCCGGCGATCAGACCGGAGCCGTCGACGACGCTGGCCATGGCCAGGCTTTCGGGCACAAACCATTTCTGCACATCGTTTTCGAGCCGTTTGAGGATCTCGTCCCACCCCTCGCAAAGCTCGACCCGCACAAGGCAGGAGGTCAGGATGTTGCCCGGCGCCTCCGCCAGCCATTCGCGCGGGAAAAGACCGTAGATCTGCGCATCGAACGGTGTCTCGGCGGCGCCGTCGCCGAAGATCGTATAGGTCACAAATTCGGTGTGCTGTTCCCACTTCAAAACACCGCGGCCCAGCGCGCAGGAATGCTGGTTGGCGCCCGGCGCGGGATGCGGCGCGCCGTAGCGGTCCAGAAGCTTGATCAGATGCGTCAGATCCTTGGACCGGTCGCGCTCGGCCCCCGCTACGGGATCCATTATCGCGATGAACGCCGCGCGGCAGGGCGGCGCGAGGTCCGGAAACGGCCGCGCGTGCAGCTCATTGGACAGTGCATAGCGGTCGGGGATGTCGACAAGCGCTCCTGTCGTCATGACGGCAACTCCTTCAATCCACGCCTCGATGGGCTGCACAGCCCCTCCCCGCGGGGCATCCTAGGCCGCTGCGCCCGCTTGTCACCCCCGCCGCGCCCCGGCGGCAACAACTTCATCCCGCACGCTGTCAGCTTCCGCCGTGTGTCCCTTTTCGGCATCGCTTTGCGGATGGCCCATGGGCGTTGCCGCGCCCTCCGGCGCGGGGTTGGACGGCTCGCCAGGCGTCCAAGTGCTGCTCAGGTCGCGGGTGCGCCGCGCCGCGCGCGCGACGCTTGCCGAGACGCCGGCAAGCGCGCTGGCCGCCCGGTCAAGATGCCGCTCCAGCGCGTGGACACGGGTCTCAAGGTCCGCGAAAGTCTGCTCCAAGGCAGCAAGATCGGTCGCAAAGCCGTCGGTGTCGCCCTTGAGGGCCACATCCCGCAGCACAGCGCGCAGCGTGGTCAGCGTGGCGACGCAGGTCGTCGGCGAGACGATCCAAACGCGGGCCGCCTGTGCCTCGGCGACCACGTCGCCGTGATGGGCGTGAAGCTCTGCGTACACGGCTTCGGCGGGCAGGAACAAAAGCGCGCCTTCGGCCGTTGCGCCGGGCACGATATAGCGCTCTCGGATCGCACGAATATGCGTGCGAAGGCTTGCACGGAAGGCCCGCCGCGCGGCGGTTCGCGCTGCCTCATCCCCCGCGGCGCGCAACGCGCGGAAGCCCTCCAAGGGAAATTTCGCATCGATGGCGATGGGTCCCGGCGGGTGCGGCAGACCTAAGAGGCAATCGACGCGCCGGCCGTTGGGCAGCGGCGCCTGGAAGGTGACGGCCTGGGCCGGAAAGGCGCCCAGCACGATGTCGCGCAACTGCACTTCGCCGAACGCGCCGCGCGCCTGGGTGTTGGACAGAATGTCCTGGAGGCCGAGCACATCGCCCGAAAGACGCTCGATCTTATCCTGCGCGCGGTCGATGGCGTCGAGCCGCGCCTCCAATGCCGACACGGTGCGCGCGGTGCGTTCACCCGCCCCGTCAAGCCCCGCGGCGACCAAGCGCGCGGTATCGCCGAGGCGGCGCTCCAGCGTGCGCGCAACCGCCTCCTGACCCGTAAGGCCGGCCTCAGCCAGATCGGCAACGGCGCCGGTCAGCCGGTGTTGCGTCTCACCGAGACGTCGAAGCTCTCCGGCGAGCTCCGCCCGCTGCCGGCCCATGCGGGCAAAGGTGGCACCAAGTGCGAGGCCCGCGAGCAAAAGCGCCGCACCAAAAAGCAGCAGCGCGCCGCCGGAGGGGGGGAGCGCCGCACCCCAGCGCCAAATCGGCGCCAAGATGTCGATGCCGTTCGGCCCAGCACCCGCTTCGGCCGCCGAAGGCCCCTGCCCCAGTGCTTTGGTCGCGGGAAGCGACAGGGCCGTCGGCAGCAGCGCTCCACGGCGGCGCGACCGAAACC
>CALCPC010000473.1 GCA_937900975.1 uncultured Paracoccaceae bacterium | reverse complement strand
TCGGAGAGACACCGACCCATCCATACCGACCTCCTCCTCCAGCAGTCGGGATGAACCACAACGTCGCCAATTGGGGACCCTCAGAGATCCACGTCGGTGCGGGAATGCTGTAACCCATCGGTGCTGACGTTTAACTGGATAACGCGCCAGCGTGTCGTTCGGCGAGATGACGGCGTTTCCTCTGCGGGCGGCGTCGTTTGGGACCTGGCGAGCGCGGCCGCCGTACTGGCGCCCCAGGCCTGCGACGCGGCCGCCCGCATCCGATCTTCGCTTGGCCGCGGTTGCCGCTTGTCGATCAAGCGCGGTCAGCGCCGCCGCGACCTTGGCCTTGGCGAGGGCAAGCCCATCATCCTTGGGTCGATCTGCACCAAGAGACCACCGATCAGGCTGACCGCCGACAAGCTGTGCACGGCCCACGCGGTCAACACCTCTGGCGGCAGGATCAAAATCGGTCGCAGGTTCAAAAAAAAGCCTTCGTTCGAGCCCGTTCCGGCGCCGAAACAATAGAGGCCGACGCCACCCGCTTCGGCATCGGCGCCCGGTTTGGCTTTGCCGGCCGAATGCGCGCCTTTTGGCCCGGGCAGATCAGCGGTCAGGCGGCGACCCTTGCTGGTGGAGCACGCGGAGCGCGTCCCGAAGCCGGGTCCATTCGGCCTTCGGTCCAGGCAGGCCGATGCGGATCCAGCCTGGGTGATAAGGAAAGATGCGCGTCCAGATCCGGTGCGCGGCAAGATGGGCGCGCGCAGCGGTTGCCGAGGGGGTCTGGTAAAGCCGGAAAAGCGTGGTGCCGCCGGCCAGCGTCCATCCCGCGCCGGTTGCCAAAGCGTCCAATCGCGCCGCATCCCGTGCCAGCGTGGCGCGGGTTGCTGCCGCCCATTGCGGATCGCCCAGCGCTTGGGCACCGAGGGAAAGCGCGGGGCCGTTGACAGCCCAGGGCCCAGCCATCGCGGCAAGTGCTGCGACATCGCGCGAGGCACCGCAAGCAAAGCCAAGCCGCACCCCCGCCAGACCGTAGAACTTGCCAAAGGAGCGTAGGATCACCAGGCCCTCAATCCCCGCCGAGGGACAGAGCGAGAGCATGGGCGCTGTGTCGGCAAAGCTTTCGTCGACCACGGTCAAGCGCCCTGGCTTGACAAGCCGCAACAGCGCCGCCGGCGTCCATGTGCGGCCATCGGGATTGTTGGGGTTGACGATGACCAAGGCGTCGGCGTCGCCGGCGGCGTCGGGCTCTGCGATCTCGCGCACTGTCCAGCCGGCGGCGGCGAAGGCGGCGGCATGCTCGTTATAGGTGGGGGCGACGATCGCCACCCGGCCCGGCGGGCGGAGGCGCGGGATGGCCTGGATTGCGGCCTGCGCGCCGGCCAGCGGCACGCAGTCCGCATGCTGGGGCAGCGCATAGGCCTGTCGCGCCGCCGCGATCAGGCGCCGCTCTGCCGCGGCGGTGGGCAGGGCGGTCCATGCCGTGTCGGGAAGATCGGCGCGCGGATAGGGGCAGCGATTGATCCCGGTGGACAAGTCGATCCACGCCTCGGGCGCGCCGCCGAAGGCCGCCATCGCCGCGTCGATGTCGCCGCCATGGTCGCG
>CALCPC010000472.1 GCA_937900975.1 uncultured Paracoccaceae bacterium | reverse complement strand
GTCCGATTGCCGGCATCGATCCCGCCGCGCGGGTTGGCGCAACGCCGGCCGCGCACGCGCTTTTGGCCGAAATCGTAGCGCGCCACGGCCCGGTCATGTTCCACCAGTCGGGCGGTTGCTGCGACGGATCCTCGCCCATGTGCTATCCGGCGGGTGAGTTCCCGCTGGGCGCCAGCGACGTCAAATTGGGGGAGATCGACGGCGCGCCGTTCTACATCTCAGGCCCGCAATTTGAGGCTTGGAAGCACACGCAACTGATCTTGGACGTGGTGCCGGGGCGTGGCGGTATGTTCAGCCTCGACAACGGGACAGAGCGCCGGTTCCTGATCCGATCCCGCTTGCGAGAGGCGGGATAATGCGCCGCACTGGCGCCGCGCTCTGCCTTGCGGCGTTGATCGCGGGGACTGCGCCTTTGGCCCAAACGCAGTGCACCGAAGATGGGATGATCGTTTTCGACGGCTCGGGCTCAATGGCGGAGATGGGGTATAACCTTTTCGAAGAGCCCCGGATCTTTGAGGCGCGCCGGGCGATGAACCAGGCGATCCCGCCCATCGCGCAGTCCCGGCGGCTTGGCCTTTTTGTCTATGGTCCGGGCGGTTCTGACGCGTGCTCGGGCCTCGACCTTCGGTTTCCCCCAAAGGCCGATGCCGCCCCCGATATTCTGGGCGCGGTCAGCCTGCTTCAGCCAGCCGGGGAGACCCCGCTGACCGAGGCCGTCGCCCAAGCGGCGAAGGTGTTGGAGACCACCTCTGGCGGCGGCACGGTTGTGCTGGTCACGGATGGCAAAGAGACATGCGGCGGACAGACCTGCCAGCTGGCCGCGACCCTTGCCGACGGGGCGGTGACGGTCCATGTGATCGGTTTCAAGGTGCGCGGCGCGTTTTTCGCCTGGTCCGACCAGGCCGACGCGTCCTATCGCGGCGTCGACACTGCGGCACGCTGTCTTGCCGATCAAACGGAGGGGCTTTACGTCTCTGCCGAAACGGTGGAGGAGCTTGTTGCGGCGCTTCATCGAACGCTGGGCTGCCAAGTGCTGTTTTAGAGCATTTTAAGTTCAAGCAGGTCAGTCATCATCAGAAAACGCGTTCAAGATCAGCATCCTGCTGATCTTGAGACAGCGATTTCTGATCCAATGTGAACGGAAATTGCTCTAAAGCGCTTTATGAGGTCAAAGAATTCAACGCGTTATGCGGCACCGGATGCCGCAAGTGTATCGCGAAACGCTTTCCGGTCCGTGATGACGGGACTAAGCCCGCGACGCTGTGCACATGTGCTCAAGCGCTGAAGCACGCGCATGCAGCCCCCGTGTCCCCCGCCCCAAAGTGCAGGGAGTTTGGTGCGCCCGCCGGTCGGACAAGCCGTGGACCGGGGCGCCAGGGCGCCGCCGAGAACCGCGCTGCGCCCGACCACGTTTTGCCCGCGTGCGGACAGTCCCGCGACCGCACCGCATCACGTTCCGTCCGACAACGCGGCGAAAAGCGGCTGCAGGCGTTCGAAGGCCTCGCGCACGCGTGGGACAAGGCCCGGCGCGGTCGCAAAGGGCGTTGCTGGGTGATCCGCCCAGGCCGTCAGCCCCTTTCGGCGCAACAAAGCGGCCCGGGGATGGTCCTTGTCATAACCCGAAGGCACGCGCTTTAACTCTGGTGGGCTGATGCGGTGACCCGTGGCCTCAAGCCCTGTCACGGTCTGGTCAAGCGCCGCGCCGCCATCCCCCGCAACCCGGTCGCGAAACGCAAGAAGCCCGGTCTTGTCGAATTGAAACACCCCGCAGCCCAGCGACAGCGCGACGGGATCCACCCCGAAAAACCAGGCCGGATCGTTGGCGCCGCCCTGAAACGGCGCGATTGAGATGCGGATATAGGCGTTGTAGGGCCGTTTATCCTTTGAAAATCGGATGTCGCGGTGGATACGCAGCACTTTGTAGCCATGCGCGCGCCCCGTCATCGTCTCAAGCGTGTCGGCCAGCGCTGCGGCGAAGGCCCGGCTTGGCCCCTTGATCTCCGCCTCATAGGCCGCGCGATGCGCCTCAAACCATGCCTTTTCGTTGTTTTCCGACAGATCCGCCAAAAAGCGGAGCGCGCCGGGGCTGAAACTGTCAAAGCTGGCCACGCGGTCCCCTTTGTCGTTACGGCCGGTCCGCTGCCAGACCGTTCAGCCTTAGGATGTTTTCGCCGGCCGGCGCGCCGAAATCGCCGAACAAAGCCTCTAGGTCGAAGGTGGATCGGTCTTCTATGGCGTCAAAGTTCTGGGTCAGCCAGGCATCCGCCGCGCGGCGGCCGAGATCGCGCAAATGGGTCAGAAACGCCCATTCGGAGTTCAGCTTCGACGAGGCCCCCAT
>CALCPC010000471.1 GCA_937900975.1 uncultured Paracoccaceae bacterium | reverse complement strand
CTGCGCTGAGGTCGCCGCCGGCAAGATGGTGTTCCCGTTTCTCGACGTGCGGGACCTGCAAAGCGACCCGATCCTGCAGCTTTCGCGCAAGGAACGTGCGATGCTGCAGGCGCTGTCCAAAGGGTTGACCAACCGAGAGCTTTCCAAGGAGCTTGAGATCAGCATCAACACCGTGAAATTCCATCTCTCCAACCTCTATGACAAGCTTGGCGTCAAAAACCGGGCGCAAGCGATTGCGTTCTTCTATGCCTCCCGCCTGGCGGTCGAGCGGCCAGACGCGAGCAGTCTGCAAAAATAGACTGCCTGAGCGCTTGACAGAATCTTTCACTTCAGACCACTTGCGTGCAATTTTGCGTCGCAAAGAAAGGTAACACCATGTCGTTCCACTCCGTTCGTCAAGCACCAGGCCGGTTGAACCGCTCCGAACTGGCGGTGCCGGGAAGCCAAGCGCAGATGTTCGAGAAAGCGGCGGCATCCGATGCGGACGTGATCTTTCTGGACCTCGAAGATGCCGTTGCACCCGATGAGAAGGCGGGCGCCCGCAAGAACATCATCAAAGCGCTGAACGAGATCGACTGGGGCACCAAATCGATGTCGGTCCGGATCAACGGGCTGGACACGCACTACATGTATCGCGATGTGGTCGATGTGGTCGAACAGGCTGGAGAGCGGCTTGACCTCATCATGATCCCCAAAGTTGGAACAGCCGCGGACGTTTATGCCGTCGATATGCTGGTCACGCAAATCGAGGACGCGAAGGGCTACAAAAAGCGCATCGGCTTTGAACACATCATCGAAACCGCGCTGGGAATGCAGAACGTTTCCGCCATCGCCGCCGCGTCCGAGCGCAACGAAAGCCTGCATTTCGGCGTCGCGGATTACGCGGCCTCAATGCGTGCGCGCACAACCGTGATCGGCGGCGTCAACCAGCACTATTCGGTCCTGACCGACCCCGATGCCGACGGCAATCGCGCGGTTCATTGGGGCGATATGTGGCATTCGGCCGTTGTTAACATGGTCGTGGCAGCCCGCGCCAACGGTCTGCGGCCGATCGATGGACCCTTTGGCGATTTCTCCGATCCCGAAGGCTATCGGGCCGCCGCCTATCGCGCCGCGGTGCTGGGGTGTGAGGGCAAATGGGCCATCCATCCCAGCCAAATCGCGCTGGCAAACGAGGTTATGAGCCCGTCGGCGGCCGAAATCGACAAGGCCGAGCGGATCCTTAAAGCGATGGCCGAGGCCGAGGCCGCCGGCAAGGGCGCGGTCAGCCTCGACGGGCGCCTGATCGACTATGCCTCCATCCGCCAGGCCGAGGTGCTTGTCGAAAAAGCCAAGCAAATTTCGGGGGGATAAGGCCGCCATCGCGTTTTTTGCCCGCTCCTAAGGACTGCCTTTACCCCTGGCCTCTATAGCCCGGGGTGAGGGGAGCATGGAGGGCGGGTGTGCAAGCGATCATCGACTGTCTGACCTATGAGCATCATCACGGCCTGCTCGCCGCCGCGGCGCTGGTGTGCGTGCTTGGCTCTAGCCTCACGGCGCAGATCGCGCGGCGCCTGATTTCGGCGGATGGCGCGCGCAAACGGTTTCAAACCTTCCTCGCAGCCCTGATCGGCGGCGCCACGGTTTGGTCTACCCATTTCTTCGCGAGGCTCGCCGTCAATCCAGGGTATCCGCACGGGTATGAACCCGCGAAAACCGGGCTCTCGCTTCTTGTGGCGGTGGTTGGGCTGTTTCTTTCGAAAACGTTCCTGGGCGGGCTGCGTCGGCCGTATGCGTATGGCGTCGGCGGCCTGATGTTCGGCGCCACAGTCTCTGCGATGCACTATATCGGAATGCTCGCGTTTGAGGTGCCGGGCATCATCCGTTGGAACGCAGAGGGCGTCGTCCTGTCCATCGCGCTGGGCGGCCTCCTCGGTGCCGCGGCCTATCACCGGCTTCTCATCCCCATCACGCGGTATTGCTGGCTTGGCGGGGCGCTGCTGATGGTTTTGTCGATCTGCTCCATGCATTTTAGCGCGATGATGGCCTTTGAGGTCGAACTCAGCCCGCTGGTGCCGATCCCGCAGGAGCTGATGCCAGACACCGTGCTGTCGTTTACCATTCTCTCTGTGACGACGGTCATCTTCTTTGTCGGCTATATCGGTCTGAACATCGAAACGCATCTGGAGCGTGAGACCCAGCAAAAGATGGACGAGCAGGCCAAGCGCGACGCCCTCACCGGCCTGCCCAACCGGCTGCAGCTTTCGCGCCGGATCGACGCGGAAACCGACCTTTTGGCGCATTACAGAACCCGGCGCACGGCGATCCTGTCCATCAATCTGACCCGGTTCAAAGAGATCAACGACCTCTACGGCTATACCACCGGCGACGCGATCTTGGTTGAGACCGGGCGCCGTTTGCAGACCGTGACGGATCCCGGTTTTTTCATCGCCCGTACCAGCAGTTGGGAGTTTGTGGCCCTAAAAACCGGTTTTCGGCGGGTTGAGGAGATCAAGGCGCTGGCAGAGCGTTTGAATGCCTTGATCAGCGAACCGATCACCGTCGGCAGCCACGCGCACAAACTGCAAAGCGTCATCGGCATCGCAACCTCGCTTGACGAGGGGCGCGACCCCGACGATTTGCTGCAAAAAGCCGCGCTCGCCATGGCCCGCGCAAATGCGCAGTCCGGGTGCAGCGCCAACTTCTACAACGCAGAGATGGATCAGCAGGCCCGCGCGCGGCTGCAGCTTGTCGACGATCTCCGCCGTGCCACCGATGGGGGAGAGTTTCACCTCGCCTATCAGATCCAAAACGATGTGATGACCGGCGCTGCGCGGGGGTTCGAGGTTTTGTTGCGCTGGAAACACCCCATCCGGGGCAACGTCCCGCCGAGTGAGTTTATCCCCTTGGCCGAAGATTCCGGCCTGATCTGCGACATTGGTCTTTGGGTGCTGCGGACCGCCTGTCTTGACGCGGCGTCTTGGCGGACGCCCTACACGATTGCGATCAACGTGGCGCCGCAGCAGTTTGCGCAACCCTCTTTCCTTGAACATGTGTCCGACATTCTGATCGAAAGCCGCCTGCCGCCAGAGCGGCTGGAACTGGAGGTGACAGAGTCGAGCATCATCGACGACGAAGCGCACACGCTGGAAGTCATGCACAAGATCAAGGAGATGGGGATCGGCATCGCGATGGATGATTTCGGCACCGGCTACTCCTCACTTTCGACGCTGCGCACGTTTCCCTTCGACAAGATTAAGGTCGACCGCAGTTTCGTGCAGGGTGTCCACAAAGATCCGCAACGCGCCGCGATCCTGCGCTCCACCCTTCTGCTTGGCGCGGCCTTCGACATTCCCGTCCTGGCCGAGGGTGTGGAGTGTGAGACAGAACTCGCTTTCCTGCGCACCGAGCGCTGCCAATATGTCCAAGGGTTCTTGTTCGGAAAACCTATGGGCCGCAGCGAAATCGAGCCCCTGGTCAACCGCCCTGCCCCCAGCCTGGCATCCTAGAACAATTTCCGTTCACCTTGGATCAGAAATCGCTGCCTCAAGATCAGCATGCCTCTGACCTTGAACGCGTTTTCTCATGCAGGCTGACCTGCTTTGAACGGACAAAGCTCTAATTTCTCGCGCTCTGTTGGGTCGCAGAGCCTTTGCCGATCCGTCGGATCCCGACAGCCGCGGCTTGGGCCTTCAGGGCAGAGACACGGGCAGATTTCAGCCAACAGGCGTGTCACCCCGGCCGTTCTGCGCTGGAAACTGCAAGGGTTTTCAGCGCGACCGGCGACCACCGCCCTTGAAAGCACGCGCGCCGAGGCACGCCGCCCGCCGCGAAAGGCGCGGGGCGACGCGCCAAACCCGCACGGACGCTTCCGCTGGGCGCCGCCGATTGCACGCGTTAGACTGGGCCTATCGCGGGGCGCTGCCCTGCCTCGGAAAGGTGCGGCGCCAATGACCGAAACCAAGTTGCGGGACACCCTGTGCCTGCTTGCAAAATCGCTCTTCGACCGGGGTTTGACCCATGGCAGCACCGGCAACATCTCGGCCCGGACCGAAGATGGCGGCCTTCTGGTCTCCCCCACTGGGACGAGCTTTGGGCGGCTTGACCCTGCAGAGCTTAGCCGTTTCGACGCTGCCGGCAATCTGATCGACGGCCCCCCGCCGACCAAGGAAATGCCGCTTCACAGCGCCTTTTACGACACCCGCGCGCAAACCGGCGCGGTCGTCCATCTGCATTCCAGCCATTCGGTGGCCTGGTCGATGCTGCCCGATGCGGATGAGGATGATTTTCTGCCGCCCCTTACCCCCTATGCCGTGATGCAGCTTGGCCGGGTCAAGCTTTTGCCGTTCTTTCTGCCCGGCGATCCCGCCATGGGGGAGGCCGTGCGCGGCCTTGCCGGCAAGCGCAGCGCCGTGATGCTGGCCAATCACGGCCCCGTCGTCTCTGGCACCACGGTGGAGGCCGCGTGCAACGCGATTGAGGAGTTGGAGGCCACCGCCCGGCTCGCGCTTCTTTTGCGCGGCATGCCGGTCCTGGCGCTTAGCGAGGCGCAAGTCCGCGCCGTTGTCACGAAATTCGGTGTGGAGTGGGACGCATGAAACTGTCGGCAAATCTCGGTTTTCTATGGGCGGATCGCCCGCTGCCCGATGCCATTCGCGCGGCCCACGCCGCAGGCTTTGATGCTGTTGAATGCCACTGGCCCTACGACACGCCGGCAAGCGCGGTAAGCGCGGCCTTGGAGGAAACGGGCCTGCCAATGCTGGGCCTGAACACGCGCAAAGGCCCGCCCGGCGAAAACGGTCTCTCCGCGCTGCCGGGCAGATCGGCCGAGGCCCGCGCAGCGATTGACGAGGCGATTGCCTATGCCGATGCGACCGGCGCCCGCGCAATCCACGTCATGGCGGGTTTTGCTGAGGGGCCGGAGGCCCACGCGGCCTTTGCCGATGCGCTGCGCTACGCCACCGAAAGCACTGACCGCACAATCCTGATAGAGCCCTTGAACCGCCATGACGCCCCCGGCTACTTTCTGCAGACCACCGACCAGGCCGCAAATCTGATCGCAGAGCTCGACCTCCCGACCCTGAAACTGATGTTCGACTGCTATCATGTCGGTCGGACCGAGGGCGACGTCGTCACCCGCCTTGCGGCCCTTCTGCCCCTGATCGGCCATATCCAATTCGCCAGCGTCCCCGACCGTGGCCCCCCCGATCGGGGAGAGCTTCATTATCCCGCGATTTTCGCGGCCATACAAGCCGCCGGATGGTCAGCCCCGCTCGGCGCCGATTACATTCCCTCCGGCGATACCGATGCGACGCTCGCAGGGATGGCGGTGGCCACTACCAACGGGGGCGCCGCGCCCTAGCGCCATACCGGCAGCACCGCGCGCAAAACCTTTCGTTCCGCCAGGATCCGGGGCGGTGCAACGCCAGGGGCCACCGGCACCCACGGGCACATCCCACATGTGCCGCTTTGCGTTGCAGCGCCCGGGTGCCGCAGGTACACCCACCCTATCACTGCGAAGGGGAGATCCGCGATGCCCGCCTACAAATACGTCTACTTCATGGACGGCGTCTCGAAGACCTATCCGGGTGGCAAGAAGTGTTTTGAGAACATCCGCCTGAACTTCCTGCCCGGGGTCAAGATCGGGGTCGTCGGTGTCAACGGCGCCGGGAAATCCACGCTGATGCGGATCATGGCCGGCCAAGATAAGGAGTTTTCAGGGGAAGCATGGGCCGCGGAGGGCGCGCGCGTCGGCTATCTGCCGCAGGAGCCCGCGCTCGACGACAGCCGCACGGTGCGCGAGAACGTGATGGACGGCGTCGCCGAGAAACAGGCGCTGCTTGATGAGTTCAACGAGGTCGCGATGAAAATCGCCGAAGAGCCGGAGCTGATGGACCGGATGACCGGGCTCCAGGACCAGACCGACGCCGACAACCTTTGGTTCCTCGACAGCCAGATCGTCATCGCGATGGAGGCTCTGCGCTGCCCCCCCGATGAGGCCATGCCTGCCACCCTGTCGGGGGGGGAGCGGCGGCGCGTCGCGCTTTGCAAGCTGCTGCTCGAAGCGCCCGACATGCTGCTGCTCGATGAGCCGACGAACCATCTGGACGCCGAAACCATCGCCTGGCTTCAGAAACATCTGATCGACTACAAGGGCACGATTCTGATCGTGACCCATGACCGCTATTTCCTCGATGACATCACCGGCTGGATCCTGGAACTCGACCGCG
>CALCPC010000470.1 GCA_937900975.1 uncultured Paracoccaceae bacterium | reverse complement strand
GCTCCTCCCCCGCGCCCCCCTTTTGTCGGGCCTCCGCCGGGGCGGTCCCGCCCCGCCCCACCCCCCCGCCCCACGCCCCGCTCCCGCCTCTTTGCCCCTCCCTACACCGCGGCTCCCAGCCCTGCCGTTGGTCTTTGCGGTGCGGCTCCCGGTCATGGCGGGCGCTGCCTTTGTCCACTGGGCTGGTGGCGTCTCGCGGCGTTGCGATGCGGGCACCGGGCTCTCTGCCCAACCCAGCCCGCCCCGTGATAGGCCCGCGCCAGGCCGGGCGCCTTGTCTACCCCCTTGCCCCGCACAGAGACGGCGCAACCCCGCGATGTTTTCCCTCCAAACTGAAACCGTCGCATTCGGAACGCGCGCTCAAAAGCAGTGCTGTGTTGATTGTCTGGCAGCGTGTTCCGATCCGAACGCAAGGAACTCTAGCCCACTGGGATCAAATCGACGGCATGTTGGCTGGTTTGCGCGCCCGACACGCGAAGCGCCCCCTTGACCGGTGCGACATCGGCGTAATCCCGGCCTAGGGCGACGGTCACATGATCTTCGCCCGCGGGCATGGCGTTTGTCGGGTCGTACTCCACCCAACCCATTTCCTGCCCGCACCAGGCGCGCACCCAAGCGTGCATCGCGTCCGCACCTTCCAGCCTTGGTTGCCCCGGTGGCGGCTCGGTCCGCAGCAAGCCGCTGACATAGCCCGCCGGGACGCCAAGCGCGCGCAAGCCGATGATCATAATGTGGCTAAAGTCCTGGCAGACCCCGTGGCGCGCGCGGAAGGCCTCCTCGGCCGGCGTATCGACCTCTGTCGCGCCGGCGATAAAGCGCATCTCTGCATGGAGCGCCGTCCCAAGCATTGTCACCGTCTCCAGCGCGGTGGCGCCGGACCCGGCAGCCGCACGGGCAAACGCGGCAATTTCTGCGACAGCACCGGTATAGGGCGCCGCGCCGAGAAAGTGATGCGGGCTCAGCGGTCCGAGATCGAGGCATTGGCGGATCTCGCGTAAAAGCCGCCCCCGCTCTGGCGAGAGGTCGAGCGGCGGCGCCTCGGCCCAGCGCTCCACCCGCGCTGTCAGTTGGAAGGACAGCACCGCGACCGGGTGTTTTTGTTTTGGCCTGCGCCGCGACCGGGTGATGAAACCCAAGCTCGGTCACGGGGTTGCCGAAAAAGTCCAGCCGATCCAGCCGCTCGTCCGGGACGGGCTGGACAGCAATGGCGCCGGTGATCCGGCGCTGCATCCCGGGCCGCTCCAAGGGCATGATCCGAAGGACGTTGCGCGCATTCAGCGCCGCGCTGGCCGTCTGGGTTTCGATGCTAAGCCTCAGATCGTAGATCATCCGCCTACACCAGGTAGCTGCGCGTCAGAAGGTCCGAGATCGCATCGATGTCACTGACCAACGTGCCAAGCGCCGCGGTGTCCATCGTCGTCGGATCGCCGGTGGCAAGCGCCGTTTCGGTCCGCAGTACCGCACGGGACAGGGGAGAGAGCGCGCCGTACACCTCTGCCCCTGGCAGATGTTCGACAAGGTCCCGGATTGCGCTGATCTGAAACCGGACCGAGCGCGGGTTGCCGGGGTCAAGGGCCAGAAGATCGATCACGGTGTTGCGGTTTGTCTCGATTAGGTAACGGCGGCGATGCGTCATGACGCTGTCGCCCACTTCGACGGCCACGTCGAAACTGCCCTCGGGCGAAGACGGCGCAGCAAAGGTCGCCAGCAAGAGCGCCATGGTCCGCGCCCGTTCCAACGCACGGCCGATGGCCAGAAACCGCCAACCGGTAAAGCGGTACATGTTGTCATGGACCAGTCCGCCAAACCCCGCCGTGCCGCGCAACAAAAGCCCAAGTGCCCGCGCCGCGTCGTCGCCCGGCGCGATGCCTGCGCGCGGGCGCGAAACGGCGGCATTCAGCGCCGAAAGCGAGGTCCAGCCATCCGGAGAAAATCGGTCGCGCACCTTTTCGGCGCAGCGCAATGCGCGGGACAGGTCGCGGCCCAAGGCCTCGGGCAGCGCGTCTCCGGGGTCGGCGCCCTGCTGTTCGAGATAGCGGCGCATCAGACCGACCCGGGCATCCCCGGGCCCGGCCTCGGCCAAGCGGAGATGATAGGCCCGACCAAGGCGGATCGTCGCTTCGGCCCGTTCGACATAGCGTCCAAGCCAAAACAGGTTGTCCGCGGCCCGGCTTGGCAACATGAACTGGCTGACCCGGCGGAAGGGCGCGGTGGCCTGCGGCACGGGGGTGTCGTCCACAATCCAGACATCGGCGACCGAGCCGCCGCGGCGCAAGGACAGCGCCGTGGTATCGGCGGCGCGCCCGACGCGGGCATAGCCCCCCGGCATCACTTGCCAACCGGTCTCGGTTCGGGCCGCGAAAACACGCAGCATCAAGGGCCGCGGTGCCAGCGCCTTGCCCGTCCAGACAGGCGTGGTGGACAGGGTCACGGCCTCCTGCCCGACCAGGTTGGGGCCGTTTGCGGCGACCCAAGCGCCGGGGTCAAGCCCCGGATCCGGCTGCGGCGCCCCGCCGACAAAACGCCCGCTGATCGCTGTGGTGGCGTCGATCTCAAAAGGCAGGTTCGGGCTGAGCGCGGGACCCACGGTCATGCGGGCGAGGTTGCGCGCGACATAGGCGCGCTCGGCCGGTTGGCCACACCACCAGGTGGCGATGTTGGGCATGGCAAAGGGGCGGCCCAAAAAATGCTCGGCAATGCGCGGCAGAAAGGCCAGGAACGCGCGGGTCTGCAGGATCCCGGCACCAAGCGCATTGACGGTCGCGACCGTGCCCGCGCGCACCGCCGAGACAAGCCCCGGCGTCCCGCTGAGAGAACGGTCGTCACGCTCCAGCGGATCGGCAACCCCCGCGTCGCGCCTGCGCCACAAAAGGCTAACCGGCTTTGGCCCGGCAACGGTGCGAACCTGCATCGCGCCGTCCTGGACGACCAAATCCTCGCCTTCCAGAAGCATCATGCCAAGATAGCGCGCGATAAAAACATGCTCAAAATACGTCTCGGCGCCGGGCCCCGGGGTTAGAATGGCCGCCCGACCGGCGCTGGGGCGCGCGGCGTTCAAGGCCTGTCGGAACGCGTCGAAAAAGCCGGAAACACGGTGGACATGCTCATGCCGAAAGGGCTCGGCAAAGCTGCGCATGGTCGCCACGCGGGTTTCGAGCGCGAAACCCGCGCCCGACGGCGCTTCGGTGCGGTCGCCGAGGACGAACCAGGACCCGTCGGGGCTGCGCCCGATCTCAAAAGCGCAGAAGTTCAGGAAATGTCCGCCCGGCGGCGGGTGGCCGACAAGGGGGCGCAGCCAGGCCGGGTTCTGTGCGACAAGCTCTGCGGGCAGCAAACCCTCGCGGACCAGCGTCCCGGGGCCGTACAGATCGGCGGCCACCGCCTCAAGAACTTCGGCGCGCTCGGCGATGGCCGCGGCGATGGTCCGCCATTCGGCCGCGGCGATATGGACGGGGACATGGGACAGCGGCCAGTCCCGCTCGGCCGGGCCATCGCCGTCGGAGCCCCTGTAATAGACGCCGGCATCGCGCAAATACTGATCCCCGCGGGCGATGCGAAGCGCGATGTCGTCGGGCTCCAGCGCGGCGAAAGTCTCAAGAAAGGGCCGCCAGACGGGCCGGATCTGCCCCCCGACGTCGATCATCACCTGCGCGTGGAGGTAGGGCCGCCGGACGCGACGCTGGACGTGTGGGTGCTCGACGCGGCGGAGGAGGACGTGCGTCCCGACGCGCCGGTCGACACGGTGCTGCTCCTCCACGGCATCAGTGACCGCAAAGAGACCATGAAGGGTCTCGGCGAGCGCTTTCGCCGGGCCGGCCTCCGCGCCGTGCTCGTCGACCTCCGGGGACACGGCCAGTCGAGCGCGGTGCGCCTCGGCTTCGGCGCGCACGAGACGCGGGACCTCGCCCAGGTGCTCGACCGCCTCGACACCGAGGGGCTCGGGCCCGGGCGCGTCGGCGTCTACGGGCCAAGCTACGGCGCGGCCATCGCGCTTCAGCTCGCGGCCACGGAGCCGCGCGTGGTGCGCACCTTCGCCGCGGGGGGGTTCTCGTCCTTCGAGGCGCTCGCGAGGC
>CALCPC010000469.1 GCA_937900975.1 uncultured Paracoccaceae bacterium | reverse complement strand
GTCCACCTTCAGCAGCGACCTTGCCCTGGTGGTTGAGCCGATGGTGATGGTGGATTTCGAGGTGATCACCTCAATCCCCCAGCCGATCCATGTGGTGATGGCCGCAGGCCACCCGTTGGCGCAAGCCGGAGAAGTGCGGTTGCGCGATTGCCTCGATCACCGCCACGTTGTTCCCGCCGCGCAATACGGCGTGCGCCACCTTCTGGACCTCGCCGCCAAGCGACGGCTGCGGGCGCTTGATCCGATTATGGAGGCCGAAAGCTTTGAGTTTATGCGCCACTACGTCCTGCACGAGGCGGCGGTGGCGTTCCAGATCCCCATCGGCCTCGACAACGCCCCGACAAAGGGGCTGGTGACGCGCCCCATCGCCGCGCGCGACGTGCCGCCCGGCCACCTCTTGCTTGGCCAATTGCGGGGGCGCAGCCTGCCGACGGCCTCAGCGCTGTTCGCGCGCCAGCTTGCGCAGGCGCTGGAGGCGCGCGCCGCAGCCTAGCGTGTTTCGGCGCGGGCGCGAAACCGTCCAAGCGCGACCTGCCTTCGACAGAACCGTCTCACATTCGGCCGGGCGCGGAACCAAAGCCGCGCCCTGGCGCGCGGGCAAGCGTTGGCCGCCGCGCTTTTTCTGTCCAACTTTGGTTTGGGGCGTTTCGTGGACCACCTGGGACGTCAAACACCCCAGAACCCATTGAACCTTTGATTTCAGGCAGCGTCATAGGCTTCCGGTTTCCAAAGAAGCGCTTTGACGCAAAGCCCTGCGACCGCCACGCGGCCGATCTTGGGCGCGGTTTATGGGCGTGGGCGGGATCGCTGTGCAAGTATGCCGTTGCCAAGCCGCAGGATGGCGGCGGCGTGCTGCGGGCGCGAACGGCGTCAGCCTTGGGCGGCGGCGTCCTCCAGGATCAGATCGGCCGCCCGCTCCCCCACCATAATGGCGGGCGCGTTGATGTTGGCGGACGTCACGTTGGGAAAAACGGACGCATCGACCACCCGCAGCCCGCCGACCCCATGAACCGCCAGGCGCGGTGAGACCACGCTTTGACCCGGATCCTGACCCATCCGGCACGTGCCGCACGGGTGAAAGACTGTCCATGCGGTTTCCCGGATATGGTGGCTTAGCGCAGCATCGTCGTCCGCGTCCGCACCGGGCGCGATCTCTTCCGCGACGATGTCGCGAAGCCCGGGCATCCCGGCAAGTCGCCGGATATAGCGCGCGGCCGACAGCGCGGCGGCGCGATCCTCCTCGGTTGAAAGATAGTTGGGATGGATCTCGGGGGGATCGAACGGATCGCTGCTCGACAGCCGGATCTCTCCCCGGCTGGGCGGACGGCACGCCGAATACCCGACAAGAAACCCCGGAAAGGGATCGGGGCTTAGCATCGCGCGCTTGCCCGGCGGGGTGCGGGTGTAGCTGACGGGTGAAAAGTACAGCTGCTGATCGGGGGGGCCATCGCCCGGGGCCAAACGCACAAACCCACCCGCCTGATTGACGCTGAGCGACAAGGGCCCCCGACGCAGCAACGCATAGCGCAGCGCCGCCCGGATCCGACCGGACCAGGGCCCAAGCTCTTGATTTAGGGTGGGCATTGTGGCGCGGTAGTGAAAGTCGACACCCACATGATCCTGCATGTTCCGGCCGACCGCCGGCAAATCCTGTGAGACGGCCAATCCGTGCTGGGCCAGGCCCGCCTCCGGTCCAAGACCGGACAGCAGCATGATTTTGGGCGAGCCGATGGCCCCGGCAGAAAGAACAACCTCCCGCGCGGCGCGCGCGACCGCGACCTTGCCGCGGTGGCGGTATCGGACGCCTGTGATCTGGCGCCCGGTCATCTTTAGCCCAACAACCTCGGCCCCCGTCAGAACCCGCAGATTGCGCCGCCGAAGGGCCGGGCGCAGATAGCACCGCGCGGCCGAGGCGCGCAGCCCGTCGCGGACCGTCAACTGATAGGCCAACGCCCCTGTCATCTCTCCCGCATTATAGTCGGGTGTGGGCGCCAGCCCCGCGGCGCCGGTCGCGCGGAACCAATGCGCGCAGATCGGATGGATCTGGTCGGCCATATCGCTGACCTTCAGCGGGCCGCCCTGCCCCCGCTCTGGGTGCGGCGCGCCGTTCCAATCCTCCATCCGCCGGAACACCGGCGCCACATCGGACCACCCCCAACCCGCAGCGCCCGCCGCCGCCCAATCGTCGAAATCGCTTGGATGACCGCGCACGTAAACCATAGCATTGATCGATGACGAGCCGCCAAGGACGCGGCCGCGCGGCCAATAGCTTCGCCGCCCACCGAGGCCCGGGACCGGTTCGGTCATGAATTTCCAGTTTATGCGCGCATCGTAATAGGCTTGGCCATAGCCGATGGGAACCTGGATGGACGGGCGCAGATCGCTGCCCCCGGCCTCAATCAACAGAACCGAATACCGCCCGCACGCGGTCAGCCGGTTGGCTAGCGCAGACCCAGCAGAGCCTGCCCCGACAATGACGAAGTCCTGCATCCGTTGCCGCCCCTTGCCGCTGACCCTGACGCCCGTCATAGCGCGCCTTGGCGGCGGCGCCTTGCGCGCCTGCGACATCCAAAATGTCGGCCTTGGCGCAGGGCCGCGGTTCAGGTGAAGGCGATTTGCGCCTTCATCGCGCGGCTTCGGTCAGAGGCAAGCTCAAAGGCCGCCACACTTTCGGCCAAGGGCAGCGCGTGCGTGATCAGATGCCGGACATCGATCAGGCGCTTTTGCATCAGGCCGACACCCTGAAAAAACTCGCCGTGAAAACGGAAGGAACCGCGCAGCGACAGCTCTTTCGCCGTCATGGCCTGCACCGGCAGCGTCATGTCGCCGCCAAGACCCAACTGAACGATCACGGCCCGGGGCCGAAGCGCGGGGATCGCGCCCGAAAGCGCGCGGGCGACGCCGGTACACTCAAACAACACGTCGAAATAGCCCTTCTCGGCCCCGTATCCGTCCAGCGCATCGGGGGTTTCGGCCATGTTCAGTGCCCGGTCGGCGCCCGATTTTTGCGCAAGGTCAAGCGTGAAGGGAAAGAGGTCCGTCGCCACGATCTCCCCCGCGCCGGCGCGGCGCTCGGCCAGGATCGCCAAAGCGCCGATCGGACCGCAGCCGGTGACCAAATCCCGCTTGCCGAGGAGGTCTCCGGCCTGGTGCATGGCATGGAGGCAGACGGCCAAGGGTTCTGCCATCGCGGCCTCGCCCGGGGTTAGCCCATCGGCGGGGGCACAGTGCTGCGCCTCAGCGATCAGACGCTGGCGAAACGCGCCTTGGATATGCGGGAAGGGCATCGCCGAGCCGTAGAACCGCATGTTCAGGCAATGGTTTGGCCGACCCTCCAAGCAATAGGCGCATGTTCCACAGGGGCGCGAGGGCGAAACGGCGACAAGCTGTCCGACGCTAAGCTGGGTGACATCGGGGCCCACCCGGGCAATATGGCCGGCGACCTCGTGCCCCAGGATCATCGGCTCTCTCAGCCTTACGGTGCCAAAACCGCCGTGGTTGTAGTAATGCAGATCCGAGCCGCAGATCCCGCCGGCGGCAATCTCGACCTCCACTTCGCCCGGCCCAGGGGCGGGCGGCGCTGCGCCGGTCTCGACCCTTAGATCGCGGGCGGCATGGATGACGATGGATTTCATAGAACACTCCCTTCAGCGGCGGCTCTGGCCCGGCCGCTGCGCATGGTCAACTCGGTTCGACCGCCCCGCCCAAGCGGCGCTGGCAGCGACGCGCATCGGGTCTTGACTCGGCCAAGTTATCGATACCATAGAGGCTGGCAAACAGGCTGTCGAGACGGAGAGGACACGCAATGACAAAGGGTTCCGGGCTTTTCGACCTGACCGGGCGGCGGGCGCTGATCACAGGCTCTAGCCAGGGGATTGGCTTTGCGCTGGCGCGCGGGCTGGCCGAGGCCGGCGCCGAAATCGTGCTGAACGGTCGCGACCAAGCCAAGTTGAGCGCGGCAGCCGAAGACCTGCGCGGCGCCGGCGCGACGGTCTATGAACTGGCGTTCGATGCGACCGATCACGCCGCAGTCCGTGCGGCCATCGATGGGTTCGAGGCCGAAACGGGGGCGCTGGACATCCTTGTCAACAACGCCGGCATGCAGCATCGCACACCGCTGGAGGATTTCCCGCCCGACCGGTTCGAGGCGCTTTTGCAAACAAACATTGCAACGGTTTTCAATGCAGCGCAGGCCGCGGCCCGGCACATGATCGCCCGGGGGGCGGGCAAGATCATCAACATTGCCTCGGTTCAAACCGCGCTGGCCCGGCCCGGCATCGCGCCCTATACCGCCACGAAGGGCGCCGTCGGCAATCTGACCAAGGGCATGGCGACGGATTGGGCCAAGCATGGGCTGCAATGCAACGCCATCGCACCCGGCTATTTCGACACGCCCCTGAATGCCGCGCTGGTCGCCGATCCCAAATTCAGCGCCTGGTTAGAGACTCGCACCCCCGCCGGCCGGTGGGGCAAGGTGGAGGAACTGGTGGGCGCCTGTGTCTTCCTTTCTGGACCCGCGTCCAGCTTCGTGAACGGGCATATCCTTTTTGTCGACGGCGGGATCACAGCGTCGCTTTAGAGCAATTTCCGTTCACATTGGATCAGAAATCGCTGTCTCAAGATCAG
>CALCPC010000468.1 GCA_937900975.1 uncultured Paracoccaceae bacterium | reverse complement strand
GACCAAAGCGGGCTGCCGATCACGCGGAACCGCGGCGTCTTGGTCTTGGGATCGATCTCCACCCGCTCAATCGCGCCGGGCGCCGCGCGCTGGCCGGCAGAGATCTGCGCCCCCTCAAACGCCGGACCCGTGGGGGAGGAGCAGGCCAGCACCCGCTCTCGATTGCCAAGCAGGAGTTCGGCATTGGTGCCGACATCGACGATCAGCACCAGATCCTCGGACCGTTCGGGCGCCTCGGCCAGCGCGACGGCGGCGGCATCGGCGCCGACATGGCCCGCGATGCAAGGCAGGATATAGGCCTGGGCGCCAGGATGCAGCGTGAGGCCAAGATCGGTGGCCCGCACCGTCAGCGCGTCGGCCAGGGCGAGGGCAAAGGGCGCTTGGCCAAGTTCCACCGGGTCGATGCCCAGCAGCAGGTGGTGCATCACCGGGTTGGCCACGAACACTGCCTCGACGATCGCGTCGGCGGCGATGCCCGCCTCCGCAGCGATCCCCGCAGCAAGCGCGTTCAACGCCTCGCGCACCGCCTTGGTCATCTCAAGGTGTCCGCCGGGGGTCATCATGGCATAGCTGACCCGGCGCATCAGATCCTCGCCGAAGCGGATCTGCGGGTTCATCACCCCAGAAGATGCCAGCACAGCGCCCGTGCTAAGACAGCAAAGATGCGCCGCAATGGTGGTTGAGCCCAGATCGACGGCAAGCCCGTAGAGCGGGCCGTCCTCAGCCCCCGGCCACACGTCGATCAGCCGCGGGCGCGCGTCGCCATGGCCAAGGTGGACAGCACACGTCACCGTCCAGTCGCCCTTGCGCAGCGCTGGCTGCAGCTTTTGCAGAAGGCGCAAGTCGGTCTCGACCCGCTCCAACCCTGTTTCCTCGGCCAGTGCTGTCAGAAGCCGCTCCAAATCGCCGGAGGGGTGGTGCATGTCGGGTTCGGCGACGCGCAGCGTGAAAAGCCGGGTCGCGGGGTCCATGGCGATGGGCCGCGTGTCGGCGCTTTTGCGCACGACCTGGCGGTGAACCTGGCTTGTCGCGGGAATGTCGATGACAAGATCGCCCTCGATGCGCGCCTGACAGCCGAGCCGTCGCCCAGGTTCCAACCCCCGCTTGGCGTCATAGCGCAGTTCGACCGCCCCCATGTCCGACACGGCGTCCGCTGTGCCCGTTATCCCGTGTTTGGGGTGGGCGCCGAAGACCGGCTGGACCTGACAGCGCGCGCAAATACCCCGGCCGCCGCAGACACTGTCCAGGTCCACACCCAACTGCCGCGCCGCGCTCAAAACAGGGGTGCCGGCCGGATACGTCCCGCGCGTGCCAGAGGGGAGGAAGACGACAAGGGGAGCGCGGGTCAGCGGTCTTTACAGCCTCCAGTTTCCGCCCAGCCTAAAGCCAATTTTGCGCGCCAGATGGCAACCCGCGTCGAGCCATGGGCCATTTGCGGCATTCTGCCCGATCCCGGACACGCAACGGTGAACCGATGTGAGGGCAGGGGCCTTGGCCGCCATGGCTGCGGGGGTTAGGCCAAAGGTCCATGCGGGGTCCCTTGGCGCACCCGTCCCGGCCGCAGCCCCGGGGCCCCCGCCCGCTGGACGCCGCGCGCCTGTTTTCGGAGGGTACGATGCTTCGCCTGATCTTTGCCGCCGCTCTTTTCCTTGCGCCATGGCCTGCTGCGGCAGCGCCCGCGGCCGCACTGGCGCCGCTGTTGGCCGCGGAGGACCCGCTTCCCAAAGGGGCGCTCATCGTCGATCTTCGCCCCGCCAAAGCCTTTGCCGAAGGTCATATCCCCGGGGCGATCAACGCGCCCTACGCGGCCTGGCGCGGCCCAGCCGCCAACCCGGGCCGCCTGCCGACCGAGGCCGCTTTGGAAACGCTGTTGACCGAACTTGGTCTCACGCCCGCGACACCGGTCGTTTTGATCCATGCCGGCCAGGGCGTCAGCGATTTCGGCGCTGCGGCGCGGGTGTATTGGACGCTGAAATCCGCGGGGTTCACGTCGCTTGCGATCCTGAATGGCGGGTTTGCCGCGTGGCAGGACGAAGGGCGGACGCCCGCGCGCGGCGCATCGGCGCCCATGCCTGCGCCCGCGCCTGTCGACATCCTTTGGTCCGATGCGTGGACCATGCCGATCGAAGACGTCGCGGCCGTGGTCCGGGGGGACAGTGCGGCGGTCCTCCTTGACGCGCGCCCCCGCGCGTTTTTTGAGGGCACTGCCAAACACCCCGCGGCGGTCAGCGCTGGCACGCTGCCGGGGGCGGTCAACCTTCTGCATGCGGCGTGGTTCGGGGCGGAGACGGCGCATTTGGCGCCCGACCCCGACAAGCTGGCCGAGATCCGGGCGCTTGCCGCCGCCGCCGGGGGCGCGCCGCTGGTCAGCTTTTGCAACACGGGGCACTGGGCCGCCACCAACTGGTTCGTCGCGTCAGAGCTTGCGGGCATCGCCGATGTGCGCCTTTTCCCCGAAAGCATGGTGGGCTGGACCCTGGCCGGTTTCGCCGCCGTCGCTGCCGGCAATTAGGGGTTCACAATCTTTTAAGCACAGACGGTTAGACCTTCGGCCAAAACCGGAGGCCGAATGCGCCCGACCACACTCTCCCTCGTCGCCGCCCTTGCACTTGCGTTTGCCGCCTGCGTTCCCACGCACCCGATTGCGGCGCTCACAGGGCTTGTCTTGCTCTCGCTTCTCGTGCTGACGCTGCGGCGTTCGGCAGCGGCCGGCGACGTCGCGCCCCCGGCGCCCGCGCTGGATCCCGGGTTGGAGATGGGTCTTGGGATGGAGGCCGCGCCAGACATCCCGCCCCCGTCCGAAGCTGAGGCTGTCTCGGCGCATCAGACGCTGTTCACGGGCCTCGCCGCCGGTGACATCACCGTCCGGCACCCCGACGCCGAGGCGGGCGCGACGGCCAACCGCGCCCTCGATCTTTTGCAGACCGCCATTGATGAGGCGCTGGCTTTGGTGGAGCTGATGGCCAGCGGCGATCTGTCCACCCGCGCAAATGGCAAGTACCCCGGTCCGCTGGCTGAGCTTGGCCGCAACCTCAACGCTGTCCAGGATGGGCTGATCGCGATGATCGGCAAGGCCGGCGCGGTGGGGGAGGCGGTAACGCAGCAAAGCGAAAGCTTAAGCGCCTCGGCCGCGCAATCGCTGTCGCGGGTCGAGATGCAGCTGACGCGCATCCGAGAGATCACCGGGCTGCTTGACACAATCGACGCCGCCACGGCCACGGTGGGCAACCGGGCCGGGCGCGCGGCGGAGGAGATTAACGGCATCGGCACCACCGCCAAATCGGGGGCGGCGGCCGCGGCGGGGGCCGAGGTTGCGCTGTCGAAGATGGAGGATGACGCGCGCGAGATCGGCGCCATCCTCGGCACGATCGAGGCGATTGCACAGCAAACCAGCCTTCTGTCGGTGCACGCGTCGATTGAGGCGGCGCGCGCCGGTGCCGCCGGGCGTGGCT
>CALCPC010000467.1 GCA_937900975.1 uncultured Paracoccaceae bacterium | reverse complement strand
GAACCCGGCAAGAGAGGTCTATGTCCGCAACAAGGGCAAGCAGACCAAGGAGGCCGGAATGCACTCGGTCGAGCATCGTTTGCCCGCCGACACCACCGAGGCGGCGCTTTTGGCCAAGGTCGAAGCGCTGAACGCGGATCCCGCAATCCACGGCATCCTTGTGCAGCTGCCTTTGCCGGACCATCTCAACGCCGATCTTGTGATTAACGCCATCGCCCCCGCCAAGGATGTCGATGGGTTTCACATCGCCAATGTCGGCCGCCTTGGCACCGGACAGAAGGCGATGGTGCCCTGCACGCCGCTTGGCTGTCTGATGCTTCTGCGCGACCGGTTGGGCGATTTTTCGGGCCTGCAGGCCGTTGTTGTCGGGCGCTCCAACATCGTGGGTAAGCCGATGGCCCATCTTCTTTTGCAGGACAACGCGACGGTGACGATTGCGCACAGCCGCACGCAGGACCTGCCCGGCCTTTGCCGCACCGCCGACATTTTGGTCGCGGCGGTTGGGCGGGCCGAGATGGTGACCGGCGACTGGATCAAACCGGGCGCCACCGTCATCGACGTTGGCATCAACCGCATCGACAAGCCCGGCGGCGGGACCCGGCTGGTCGGCGATGTCGCCTTTGACAGCGCCGCTGCCGTCGCCGGCGCCATCACCCCGGTCCCCGGCGGCGTCGGCCCCATGACGGTTGCCTGTCTTCTGGCCAACACGCTTACCGCCTGTTGCCGCGCCCATGGTGTGGCCGAGCCGGACGGCTTGACGGCCTAAGGCCCGACGCAGATTGCGCGGGGGACACGCCGTCGGCCGCTTCCCCGTCGAAAGCGGTTCGTCGAAGACAGGGATCCGATGGCGCTGCCTGAAATCAAAGATTTCAAGGGTTTATGGGATGCTTGATGCGTCCGGTACGTCACAAAACGCGCTCGCGCCGCACCGCTCACTGGATCCTGATCGCATGTGACTTGCGGGATGACGCAGATCTGCGGAGGATTTGGCCCGCCAATCCTCCGCCGAAAGGGCCGTTTATGCGTCGTCTCCGCCGCCTTCCGTTTTCCGTCTTCGCCGCTGGCCTTTTTGTCATGGCTTTCTCGGCCCCGGCCGAGGCCGAGGCCGAACGCGCCGTGCCCCCGTATGTCGTGGAGCGCTTTGGAACGCCGCCCCCCGTGCCAGAGGGGCCCTTGTCCGACAGTCTGGCGCGGTCGGTGCGCGTTGTTTTCGAGGACAGTTTGGAGCAGTCCGCCTGGGGGCGCGACCAGTCCATAGCGCTGAGCGAGATTGCGGCCTCCGGCGATCCCAGGCTCGCCTGGATCATCAGCGATATGATGCGCTTTACCTGGCGGCGTGAGTTTGACGATGCTTTGGCCGAGGCCGCGGCCACGCTGTTGCAAATCGAGTTCAAAAGCCATCTGCGCTGGGGCGAGGTGACCGACCATCTGATCGCCTGGGATATCCCAGCCTATCCCGGTTACCTGCAATCCAAACGGGCGATTTTCACCAATTTCGTCCCGGGCTGGGATCGGATCTTTGTCGAAGGGGCGATCGATTGGCGGCTGGTCTCTTGGGGCGGGGTGCCGATCGACCCGCGGCCCTATGACACCACACAAGACCACTGCAACTGCATCCCCGCTGCCGACAATCCAGAGGTCAGCACCGCCGAGGCCGCGCGCTGGCTGAAGGACAGCGACATCGTCTTTGGGATCGAAATCAATGGCGAGGCGCGTGCCTATCCCAGGCGCATCATGGAAGTGCGGGAAATGGTCAACGACACCCTCGGCGGTCGCGACCTTGCCATCCCCTATTGCACGCTTTGCGGCGCGGCGCAGGCCTATTTCACTGACGGGCTGCCGACGGGCGTCTAGCGGCCTGTGCTGCGCACGACCGGGCTTTTGATCCGGTCAAACAAAGTCATGTACGATGTCGAGACCTCTTCCGTATTTGACACGTTCCTCGGCCACGCCCTGACCGGCCCGCTGGCAGAGCGCGGAATAAAGCTGCCGCAAGCAACGGTGGTGACGACGGACTGGGGGCGCTGGAAGGCCGCGCATCCCGAGACGACCGTCCTGGTCGAGGCGCTGGCGCTGGGTCGCAACTTTGATTTTCGCAACGGCCGCGATGCCAATGGGCCGATCTTCCCCGTGGGCGACGTCGATCCCCGCCTTGCCATCCAGGACGACGTCGTCGGCGTTGTGCGCGCCGACGGGCAGGCGGTTGCCTTTCCGCGGGTTCGCGCTTTTGCGGCCCTGTCCGAGGGCGCGACGGTGCGCCAAGACGGCGTTCAGCTTGTGATCCATGCCGGTGGGTTTCGCGCGCGAGACGCGGCCGGCGCCCTGTTGCCAAGCCATGAGGCGTTTTGGTTCGCTTGGTCGCAGTTCCACCCCGAAACCCGCCTCTGGAGGCCGTAGCCCCGGGGCGCATCGGTGCGGGATGGGCGCCGCCTTAGGGCATTTTCCGTTCAAAATGAGTCAGTCATCATCAGAAAACGCGTTCAAGATCAGC
>CALCPC010000466.1 GCA_937900975.1 uncultured Paracoccaceae bacterium | reverse complement strand
AAAGGTCCGCCGCATCCTGTTGGGAACGCGATCGCCCCGCGCGGCGTCGCCCGCAGGGTACGCGGTGCAGACTTGGCCATCGCCGTCTTTCGGACTAGGATCAATCAACGTGATGCCATATTCGGTGTCCGCGTGCGCTATGGTATTGGATTAAAAGTGAATTGCGTTCGGCCCAAAGTGCGCGACGCTGCGGGGCGCTTGGATCCGTTGCGGCGGACTAGGATAGCGGAGGCTGCGAATGTTCGACTGGTTTTGGGATCTGACACTGATGGTGATGATCCAAGACCTCGTGGACCGTTCGCGCGCGGCCTCCCCTGGCGAGATGATCACGATACCCCTTGCGCTGGTCGCGATCGGTGTCGCGATTGCAGTGACGACAAGGGCGCGAAAAACGGTCGGTAAGCTGCCAGGGCACTATTTTCTTGGCAAGCTGACGCCGAAGACCCTGTCGGACTTGGCCAAGCGAAAACGGCCAACCAAAGGGCCAAAGTCGCGCGCCGACCACGCGGCGGCCCTGCGGGGCAAGGCGCGCAGACTTCGAAAATAGCGCATTGGGGCCCGCCTTGGCCCGGCGCTTTTCGAAAGGATGAAAAGGGGCGGATCGCTTGCGCAAGGCCCGGTCCCGGCCTGCGCTGAACCCGGACAGACGACGGCAGACCCATCTTGGCCGCGCGTTGCGTCGATCCTATGGAGGCCTTGTTGGCGCACCGTGACCGAGACTTGCCCCGATCCCGCGCGTCCTTGCCCGCCCGGTTTTTGACGCCCTGTTTTTGGTCGGTGCAAAAAACCGCCGGAGAGTTTGGGCCTGTTGGTTTTGTGGTGGCCTTGCGGACCCTTTGCCGGGGCAACCCGCCCCAGGACCAGCCCCGGCTTCGCCGCATCAGGCTATGCGGCCGACAGGCAAAAACCCGGGCGCGGCCCGTTGAACGCAGCCGCGCGGGCTGGGGCCGAGATTGTGGCTCCGGATCGTTGGTCATTTTGATCAAGCGAACGCGCCCGCTTGGCGGGCCGATCTTGGGCAGACGTTGCGCAGGCTCAGCCGATAGCTCAGCGCCTCGGCCATGTGCTGGCGGGCGATCTCCGTTTTGTCGCCCAGATCGGCGATGGTGCGCGCCACACGCAGCACCCGGTGGTAACCGCGGGCCGTCAGGCGAAAGCGGTCCGCCGCGCGGGCGATCAAATCGGTCGCGTCCGCATCCATCGGACACGCCGCAATCAGCGCCTCGCCTTCGAGATCGGCGTTCAGACGCGCGCCCGCCGCCGTGCTTTGCCGCGCGGCCTGGCGGTCGCGCGCTGCGGCAATGCGGGCGGCGATGTCAGCGGAGGTTTCGCCGGCTGGCGCTGCCTTGAGATCGGCGAGCGCGACGGGTGGCACCTCTACCCTAAGATCGAACCGGTCCATCAAGGGACCGGAGATGCGGCCGAGATAATCCGCCCCGCACCCCGGTGCGCGCGCACAGGCGCGCGCAGGCTCAGCCATATGCCCGCAGCGACAGGGATTGGCCGCGGCGACCAGCAGAAATTTGCAAGGATAGCGGACATGCGCATTGGCCCGCGCCACCACCACATCGCCGGTTTCCAACGGCTGGCGGAGCGATTCGAGCACCCTTCCCTCGAACTCTGGCACTTCGTCGAGAAACAGCACGCCATGATGGGCCAGCGACATCTGTCCCGGCTGCGCCTGCCGCCCGCCGCCCACGATGGCCGCGCGCGAGGCTGTGTGATGCGGCTCCATAAAAGGGCGGGTGCGCAGGATCCCGCCCTCCCGTAAAAGCCCGGCGAGGGAGTGGATCATCGAGGTTTCCAAAGCCTCCGCCGGGTCAAGCGGCGGCAAAAGCCCCGGCATCCGCGCGGCCATCATCGATTTGCCAGAGCCTGGCGGCCCCACCAGGAAAAGGTGATGGCGCCCGGCAGCGGCAATTTCGAACGCGCGCTTGGCCTTTTCCTGGCCCTTCACCTCGCTCAGGCATCGGGGTGCGGGGGGCGGCGCCACGACGCCGGGCTCCGCCGGCGCCAAGACGGCCTGGCCCTTGACATGGTTGACCAGCGCCATCAGCGAGGCCGGCGCGATCACGGCGGCGGCCCCGACCCAAGCGGCCTCGGCCCCGCACGCCTCAGGACACACCAGCGTGCACTCCGCCGCCGCAGCCGCCAACGCCGCCGGCAGCGCCCCCGCACCCGCGATCAACGCGCCGTCCAGCGACAACTCCCCCATCGCGACCGTTGCCGCCATTTCGTCGAGCGGCAGCACCTCCATCGCCGCCAGAAGCGCCATGGCAATGGGCAGGTCGAAATGCGAGCCCTCCTTCAGCAGATCCGCCGGTGAGAGGTTCAGCGTGATCCGCTTGGCCGGCAGCGCCAGGCCAAGCGCCGTGATTGCGGCGCGCACGCGTTCCTTGGCCTCCGAAACCGCCTTGGTCGGCAGGCCCACCAGGTTGAACGCCGGCAGTCCGGGGCTGATTGCACACTGAACCTCGACCAGCCGTGCCTCCAACCCCTCAAACGCAACCGTGTAAACCCGCGCAATCATCCCGCGCCCCCCTCAACCATCCGTATGGCGCCCCGAGCATGGCCCGTCGCGGTGCCGCCGCCGCGCTTCGGACGGATTGCCACGCGATCGGGCGCCGCCGGGCGCCGTGCGCAGTCTGAGCTCCGGCAGGATTAACGCGGGGTTAATTCTGGTCGAGAAGGGTTACTAAAGCCGGCCACGCCCCTGGATCGGCCACAGCTTTGTCCCGGCAAAAGGGATTGCAAAAGCCAAGCAGCCGGTCGCCGAAAAGCGCCAGGCTATCGGGGGCGACGGGCCGTCCCGAAAAGGGGCAAGCGGCGTTTTCCGCGCGCCCCTCCGCCACCGCCTCTGCCGGCATCACCGCTGGCCCGGGCCAGGGCGCACGGTCAAGCCCGATATCCTCGTAAAGCGCCATCGGGCGGTCGCCGGCAAAGGCCATCGCGCGCCAGCGCCGGAAGCTGTCATGCCCAAGATGCGCGGCCACGTAAGCCTCTGCCCTACCGCCGACGGGCAGGCGATAGCCTGCGATCCGCGCCGCGACCGGGGCAAACATCGCATCCGCGATGGTATAGCCGCCAAACAGCCACGGCCCCGCGGCCCGTGGGCCCGGCAGCGACCAAAGCGCCTCGATCCGCTGGAGATCGGCGCTGACCGCCGGATCGGGCGCATAGTTTGAAAAGGCTGTCCGAAGGTTCATCGGGCAGGCCTGGCGCAAGGCTGTGAAGCCCGCGTGCATCTCAGCCGACATCGCGCGCGCAACGGCCCGGTCGTCCGGCGCACGCGGCCAAAGCCCCCGATCCGGATACCGCTCTGCCAGCGTCTCGGCGATGGCAAGGCTTTCCCAAACAACCTTGCCCCCAAGGCGAACGGTCGGCACAAGGCGGGCGGGCGGGAAGGCGGCCAGCGCCGTGGCGAACGCCTCTGTCTTCATGGGTGCCAAAGCGACGTCAACGGGGATGTCGAACTGGTCAAAAAGCAGCCAAGCGCGCAGTGACCAACTGGAGTACATCCGCTCCCCGATCAAAAGTGTGTCTGTCATCCGATTTGTCCTATTTTCTGGACATTAAAAAATGTAATCTCTTTTTTACAGTTTTTTGTAAGCGGGGGACTAATTTCACGAATTGGAAACCGTTTGTTCACGCCTTGGTAGCCAAAATTCGCACCGGGAGTGATCCGCCGGCTTGGGCTGCACGTAGTGGTTAAAAACACAGATCGAGCAGACCCGGCAGTTTGGAGGACTCAGAATGGCTTTGAACTACGACAGTGACGGGACGCGCTCGGTCGCAAAGCAGGCCATGGCGGCCGAAATGCTGGATGCCGAGACCGAGTTGGAGCTTGCTCGTGCATGGCGTGACCACGGTGATGAGCGTGCGTTGCATCGGCTGGTGAACGCATACATGCGGTTGGCCGTGTCGATGGCCGCAAAGTACCGCCGCTACGGCGCCCCAATGCCCGATCTGATCCAGGAAGCCGGCGTCGGTCTGATGAAAGCCGCCGAAAAGTTCGACCCGGATCGCGGCGTGCGATTTTCGACCTATGCCGTTTGGTGGATCAAAGCTTCGATCCAAGACTACGTTATGCGCAACTGGTCGATGGTGCGCACGGGCTCAACCTCTTCGCAAAAAGCGCTGTTTTTCAACCTGCGCCGCGTGCGCGCGAAGTTTGAGCGGGAAGCCGGGGCCAATGGCGAAGAAATCGGCGGCCAGGAATTGCGTGAGAAGATCGCCGTCGAGGTGGGGGTGCCGCTGCGCGATGTTGAGATGATGGATGCGCGTCTGGCCGGTTCCGACTTTTCGCTCAACGCGCAGCAGGCGGGCGAAGAAGGCCGGGAATGGGTTGAGACCTTGGAGGACGACGCGCCGCAAGCCGATGAAACGGTCAGCCGGTCCGAAGACCTGAGCCGCGCGCGCGCCTGGCTGAAGACGGCGATCGAGACGTTGAACGCGCGCGAAAAGATGATCATCGTAGAGCGTCAGTTGCGCGACACACCGCGCACGCTCGAAAGCCTCGGCAATGAACTCGGCCTGTCGAAAGAGCGGATCCGTCAACTGGAGGCGCAAGCATTGAAGAAACTGCGCAAACAGCTTGAAATGACGACCGGAAACGCCGCTGCTATGCTGGCCAGCGCCTAAACGGATCCCCTGTCCGCCGCGCGCCCAACCGGCGCCCGGCACCGGCCCCACGCCATAAGGCGCTAACCGCTAGGCCAGCGCCACTTGGGACCTTTATCCGGACCTGCGCCCTGTGCCAGCCAGGCGAATTTTGTCGCTCCTCACCAACCCAGCGCCCATCGGCGCCCCGTGCCAACCCAGCGCCCATCGGCGCCCCGTACCAACCCGGCGCCCA
>CALCPC010000465.1 GCA_937900975.1 uncultured Paracoccaceae bacterium | reverse complement strand
GCGTTGATCAGGGGGTTGCGCGGGATCCCGCGCTCTGCCTCCAATTGGACGATAGAGTTGAACGCGTTACCCGACGGCTCTTGCCCCACGCGGGTCCAAAGCGCGTCGCCATGGCGCAACAGCGCCAGGCTGAGCGTAAAGACCTTTGAGATCGACTGGATCGAAAACGGCGTGTCGGCATCACCCGCCGCAACGGTATTGCCCGCCGCATCGCTGACGGCAATGCCGAATTGCGCGGGGTCTACGGCGCCAAGCGCTGGAATATACTGGGCGACGGTCCCCCGCTCTGTCTCTTGGCGCAGCGTTCGGGCGATGTCTGCAAGCCGGGTCTCAAGCGTCATTCACTGTCCCGGTAATGGCGCCATAGATAGGCGCGCCCATCCGGGTAGACTGCGATGATGCGCAGGATCTCGTACCCTGTCGCGGTTGCCGGTGTTTCGTCGGCGGCAAGGTAAGCGACGGCTTGGCCCGACGCCAGTGCCGCGGCGATGGCGCGGGCATCGAAACACTCAAACCACCCCGGCGCCCTCAGCGGGTCGGGCTCAGGCGCGGGCGGCAGGTCGGCGACCAGGCCGGGCTCCGCCTCAAAACACGCGCGCAGCTTGTTGGGAGAGGTGTCGGCGTCGATGCCGCGGTAGTTGGTGACCGGGAGCGACCGACCGCCGGCGCGGATCTCGCTCTGGCCGACCGTCTCTTCGTAATAGGCATAGATCTGAAAGTACCACATCGCCGCCCCGAAAAGCGCCGCAAGTGCCAGAAAGATCGAGATAAAAAGGCGTCCGCTCACACGTCTTGCCCGAAACAAAGGACATTGCCGTCGGGGTCGGCGATCTCGAACTCCAACATGCCGTACTCCGTCTCTGTGACCTCGGTCGCCAGGATGCCGCCCCGTTCGACGATGGAAGCGGCCACCGCCTCGACCCCGTCCACATGGAAGTAGGCCCGCCAACGGTGGTACGGCGCCTCGGCCCCTTGGTAGGCCTCTAGAAAAACACGGGCGCGGTCACGGCGAAAGATGCCGAACCCGACGGGATCCCCGGCCTCTTCGGCGCATTCGAAGCCAAGGATATGGGTATAGAAGCGATGCGCGCGGGGGTAGTCGCCAGTGCGCAGAACAGGCGTTGCAGAGTGGAGCACAACCGGGTTCCTCCAAGCAGGGTTCACCGGGGCCATAGCAAAAAGGTGCCGCCGCGAAAAGATGCGGCTAAAAGCGGATCGGCTCAACCTTCTCTTGAAGATCGTCGATCAGTTGCCGGTGAAGCCCCCCTGAATCGCCGCCGCCATAAGTCAGCGCGCCGCCCGTGTAAAAGGTGCCATAGGTCTTGGCCAAATTCACCGTCTGGCCAAGGCCCGAGACGAATTGATCTTTTTTCAACGGGCTCAGCGGATGAATGAAAACCGACCAAAGCGTGTCCTGCGCGATCGCATAGCGCGCGTCGAGCGCGGTGTCGAAATTGGCCTGCATCATGCGCGCAAGCTCCCCCGCGGCCAGCCCATCGATGGGGCGGATGGGCGACATCGCCCGCATACGGTCCGCGCCGGGGTCGGTGACGATCAGCACCGTCACGCCGTCTACGTTCAACTGAAAGCTAAAGCCGTTGCTCAGCGCAGCCTCGTCCAGCGCGAACACGATTTCGGCCATGCGCGACAGCGTCATCGGCGGTTCAACGACGCTGTCTTCCTGCGCCAACACTGGGGCCGCCAACATCACCAAGGCTACTAAAATCCGACGCATGAAACCCTCCACATTTTATATCGAGGCTACATAGTGGGTTGCC
>CALCPC010000464.1 GCA_937900975.1 uncultured Paracoccaceae bacterium | reverse complement strand
CCCCGGTCTGCCTGATCAGGCCGCGGTGCTTTCCGGGCGCGCGCGCTACCCCGAACACGTGATTTTCCTCGGCCCCGGCATCGCCCTGCCCGCCGCGGGACACAGCGACGCCGAGGCCGTGGCGGCGGCCGCCCGGGCCGGGCGCAAGTTGGTTCTGTTCCCAGGGCGCGGCGCGGCGGTGCCGCAAGACGCCTCGGCCTCCGTCCGGGCGCTGGCGGGGTGCCTGGTCGATGTCGCGGCACGTCTTCCAGAGGCGCCAGAGCTTCTGCGTCTCGACGCCGAGGAGGAGGCGGGACTGCTGAACTGGGACGCTGAGAAATATCGCCAAGCGCTGGACGGGGCGCGGCCATGACAAGGCGGCCGCGACAGCGTCCGCTTGCACTGGGGGCCGAATTGGGCCGGTCGGGCTGATGGGCGATCTGGCCCTTGGGATCGATGTCGGCACATCGGGCGTGCGGGCGGCGCTGCTGGATCCCGACGGCACGGAACTGGCGGCCGCGGCGACGCCGATGACAGCGCTTGGCCGCGATCTGCGCGCGCCCCAGATTTGGCAGGCGACGCTGGCGCGCACGCTTGCCGCGCTCGACGCGCCACTGCGGGCGCGGATTGGCGCTGTGGCGGTCGACGGCACCTCGGGTACGGTTCTGGCCATCGATGGGGCCGGCGCGCCGATCGGCACGGCGCTGATGTATAACGCCGCCGTCGAGGCGCCCGAGATCCCAGCCCAGATCGCCGCCGTCGCCCCGCGAGAGACCGCGGCGCGGGGCGCAGCCTCGGCTCTGGCGCGGGCGCTGGTTTTGCAAACGCGGCCGGGGTGTCAGCGCATCCTCCACCAGGCCGATTGGATCCTGGGCCTTTTGTCCGGCGATTTCGGCCTGACCGATGAAAGCAATGCCCTGAAAACAGGCTACGACCCGGTGGCCCGCGCCTTTCCCGACTGGATCGGCGCGGCGGGTTTGAAGATGGCGCTTTTGCCGCGGGCCGCGCCGGTGGGCGCGCCTGTCGCCGCCACGACGGGGGCTTTCGGTCTGCCCGTGGGGGCCACGATTGTCGCCGGGCTGACCGATGGCTGCGCCTCTTTTCTGGCGACGGGCGCGCGGCAAAAGGGCGACGGCGTCACCGCGCTGGGCACCACCACCACGCTGAAGCTTTTGTCGGACGGGCCGGTCTTCGCGCCGGAGCAGGGCATCTACAGCCACCGCATCGGCGATCTTTGGCTGGCCGGCGGTGCGTCGAACGCGGGTGGCGGCACGCTTGCACAGCACTTCACGGCTGAGCAGATCGCGGCGCTGTCGGCCCGGATGACGCCCGGGACGCCGACGGGGCTCGACTATCTGCCGCTGCCCCGCGTGGGGGAGCGTTTTCCGGTTAACGACCCCGATCTCGCCCCCCGGCTGACGCCCCGCCCCGCCGACGATGCGGTTTTTTTGCAAGGGCTTTTTGAGGGGATCGCGCGGATCGAGGCGGAGGGGTATCGCCGTTTGACAGCGCTGGGCGCGCCGGACTTGCGCACGATCCGAACCGATGGCGGCGGCGCTGACACCCCGGCCAGGTCGGTGATCCGGGGGCGCCATCTGGGCGTCGACGCGGCGTCCGCGCGATCGACCGAGGCGGCGGTCGGGACCGCCACGCTGGCACAGGCCTGGATTGCGCGGCGATGAGCCGCCGCATCGCCGGGCTTGGCGCGCTTATCGATGACGTCGATGCCGTCCTGGTGGATCAATACGGCGTCCTGCATGACGGGCAGACGCCCTTTCCCGGCGCCCGCGCGTGTCTGGAGACGCTGGCCGCACGCGGTGTTCCGGTGGTCGCGGTCACGAACTCTGGCAAGACGGAGGAGCCGAACCGCGCGCGGC
>CALCPC010000463.1 GCA_937900975.1 uncultured Paracoccaceae bacterium | reverse complement strand
GCTTCCGCCAAGCGCCGCAGCACCGAAGCCAAGCCGCCGCTTGCGCACCAACCCCGCAAGAACGACATCCGCGCGCCGCAAAGGTCGCGAAAAGGCCGTCCAAGCCGCGGCGCGATCCGCTAGCGTTGCACCAGTCAACGCGTTTGAAAGGTGCCGCCATGCCCCTTGCCATGTCCCAAGACGTGTTCCTGACGGCTGCTCTGACCGGGTCGGGCGCGACGCAGGATCGCTCTCCCCATGTGCCGCGCAGCCCCGACGACATCGCGGAAAGCGCGATCGCGGCAGCGCGCGCCGGGGCCGCCATCGTGCATATCCATGTCCGAGACCCCGAAACCGGTGCGCCGTCCCGCAGGCTCGACCTTTACCGCGCGGTGACGGAGCGGATCCGCGCGGCCGATGTCGATATGGTGCTGAACCTGACGGCGGGGATGGGCGGCGACCTGGTCTTCGGCGGCCCCGAAACGCCCCTGCCCCTGAACGCCGCGGCCACCGATATCATCGGCGCAAGCGCGCGCTTGGCCCATATCGCGGCCTGCCGGCCCGAGATTTGCACCCTCGATTGCGGCACGATGAATTTCGCCGAGGCCGACTATGTCATGACCAACACACCGGGGATGCGGCGGGCCATGGGGGCCGAAATCACCCGCCTTGGCGTCCGGCCCGAAATCGAAGCGTTCGACACCGGCCATCTTTGGTTCGCCAAAACCTTGGTTGAGGAGGGTGTTCTTACCGCCCCCGCGCTGGTCCAGCTTTGCATGGGCGTCCCCTGGGGCGCGCCCAACGATCTGCGCACCTTTCTGGCCATGGTTGACGCCGTGCCCCAGGACTGGACCTGGTCGGCCTTCTCGCTTGGCCGTGCGCAGATGCCTTACGTGGCGGCGGCGGTTTTGGCTGGCGGTCATGTTCGGGTTGGGTTGGAGGATAACCTTTCTCTTGCGCGGGGCGTGCTGGCCACGAATGCCGATCTTGTCGCCCGTGCGGTCGGCGTGATTGAGGGGATGGGCGCCCGCGTCCTTGGCCCCGCAGCAGTGCGGGAGCGTCTTGGCCTCAGCAAACGCGCGCCGGTCGCAGCATGAAGGCCGCGATTGTCGGTGGCGGGGTTATCGGCGGCGGTTGGGCCGCGCGGTTTCTGCTTAACGGCTGGGATGTCGCTGTTTTCGATCCCGACCCTGAGGCCGAGCGCAAGATCCACCACGTGTTGGACAATGCCCGGGCAAGCCTGCCCAAGCTTTATGACAGACCGCTGCCGCCGCCCGGCACGCTTGGCTTCGCGCCGGATCTGGCGACCGCCGTCCGCGATGCAGATTGGGTGCAGGAAAGCGTGCCAGAACGCCTGGACCTCAAGCATCGGGTCCACGCGGCGCTGACAGCCGCGGCCCCCGCCGAGGCGATCATCGCCTCCTCCACCTCCGGCTTTCCGCCCTCGGCCTTGACGGATGCGGGCGCGCGGGTGCTGGTCGCGCACCCATTCAACCCGGTCTACCTCCTCCCCCTTGTTGAGTTGGTGGGCACCGGCGTTGACACCGCCGCCAAGATCCTGACCGGCATCGGCATGTATCCCCTGACCGTCCGGCGGGAGATCGACGCCCACATCGCCGACCGCCTGCTTGAGGCCGTGTGGCGGGAGGCGCTGTGGCTGGTGCGCGACGGCGTGGCGACAACGGCCGAGATCGATGACGCAATCCGCATGGGGTTCGGGCTGCGCTGGGCGCAGATGGGCCTTTTCGAGACCTACCGCATCGCGGGGGGCGAGGCCGGGATGCGGCATTTCCTGGCGCAGTTCGGCCCCGCGCTCTCCTGGCCCTGGTCGCGGCTGACGGACGTGCCAGAGCTTGATGCAGCGCTGGTCGAGCGGATCGCCGCGCAATCGGTATTTTGCAAAGACTGAAGGCCCGCGGTCAGGGTGCGGGCGGCGTCGTGCACCGCCACGAGGCGCAGTTGAACAGCGCGGACGCCCCGCAGCGGCCCGACACGATGTCGTAAGCACCCAAGCGCCCAGCGCGGTCCGAAGTCATAGCTTGCGGGGCGTGAGGCGGGCGTAAACACCGCAAGGGTGGCGCGGCCCGCCTTAGCGCGGCAAAAGATCAGCGCCGGCCGCCACGGGGATCGGGGGCCGGCGCGGATAGCGCTTAGGCCGAGGCCGAAGCAGGCGCCCATCCCGGCGCTGGGACCCGACGGGGCAGCCGAGCCTCCAGCACCGCAGCCGCGACAACGGCAAAGAGGACATGGCCATAAAGCCCGACCCAAGTGATGCCGGTAAAGCCGAGGAAGGGCGGGTTGCCAGCGACAAGATGCGCCATGACGTAAAGCGCAAACACCCAAAGCGCGATGCCATAGCCGATGGCCGGCAC
>CALCPC010000462.1 GCA_937900975.1 uncultured Paracoccaceae bacterium | reverse complement strand
GTTACTGCCTGGTCGTCCTTGGCGGCGCCATGCGGTTCACGGGACCCGTCAGCAGTGCGCTGAACATTTTCTCGAGGTAGGCTATGATACATAGACGTGACGTTTTATGCGGCGGCGCCGCAGCCATCGCCGTGTCCGGCATCGCCCAACCCGCCCTTGCCGCGGACAGCCGCCGGGTGTTCGACCTTTTCCGCGGCCGGTCGCGCATCGGCGAGCAGCAGATCGTCGTCAAGCGCCGCGGCCGCGAAGTGTCGGTCGATATCGACATCGATATCGCCGTGCGCATCCTTGGCCTTCCGGCCTATCGCTACCAACTGGCAAGTCGCGAAATCTGGCAGGGGGGTGCGCTGGCGGCATTGAGCGCGCAAGGCAATGACAATGGCAAGGCCAACCAGGTGACCGCCCGGCGCGTCTCAGGCGGGGTCGAGGTCGACGGCTCGGCCTATAGTGGCGTTGTCTCCGGCCAGCCGGCGACCACAACGTATTGGGCGCAGGAGTTTTTGAACCGCCCGGTTTGGATCTCGACCCAGGATGGCACGCCGATGCGGGTGCGCGTTTCGCGTGCTGGCAGCGCGCGGATCGAGGCCGCGGGGGGCGATCTGGCCGTGACAAAGTTTGCCTGTCGCGGCGATATCGGGCGGCTTGATCTGTTTTATGACGCGTCTGGTGAGTGGGTTGGAAGCGAGTTCGACGCCCGCGGGGAGACCGCGCGCTTTGTCCTTCGGGAAAAAGGCGCTGCGATGTCTCCGCTTTGGGTTCGTGCGTGAGTGTTTTTGACAAGGTCATGACGCCCGCCGATGGCGCGGCTTGGATCACCGGCGCAAGCGGCGGGATCGGTCGCGCCACAGCCCTTGAATTGGCCCGCCGTGGCTGGACAGTGTTTGCGACGGCGCGCAGCGCCGATGCGTTGGACGCGCTGGCCGCCGAGGCGGTGCCATTGTCGGGCGCGATCATCGCGCTTCCCGGCGACGTCACCGATGCCGCGGCGATGGCTGCGGCCCTTGGCAAGATCGAGGCCGAGGGGCCGCTCGCCCTCGCGATCCTGAATGCCGGCGTTTACACGCCGATGCGGGCCACGAACTTTTCGGCGGAGACGGCGGCGAAGATGCTGCGGGTCAATCTGGAAGGCGTGACCAACGCGCTAGAGCCGTTGTTGGCCGCGATGATTGCGCGGGGCCACGGGCATGTGGCGATCACGGCCTCTGTTGCGGGCTATCGCGGGCTGCCGGACGCCGCCGTCTATTCCGCCACCAAAGCGGGGCTGATCGCGCTTTGTGAGGCTTTGGCGATGGATCTGGTGGATCTTGGTGTGCGCATCTCTGTCATCAATCCGGGCTTTGTGGAGACCGAGGCGACCTCGGTCAACACGTTCACCATGCCGTTCTTGATGACGCCCGCCAAGGCGGCCGAGCGGATCGTCGCGGGCCTGGCCAAACCGGGGTTCGAGATCGCCTTTCCGCGCCGCTTTGCGCTGATACTACGGGGCCTTGGGCTGCTGCCCAACCGGGCCTATATCTGGGCGGTGCGGCGGATGCTGGGCTGGGGCAAGGCCGGTCAGCAGGGCTGAAGCCACCGGGTTCAAGCCGCAACAACCGCGGTTGGGGCCGCACTTAAAACGCGTGCTTTTCAGCTTTGCAGCCCGTTCCTCGGTCCTTGCGACCATACACGTCTGGCACCACGCGCATGCGCGACAGCGCCTTTCAAAAACCCGGATACACGTGTTTCCGCCTGGGACCAGAGATTTCTGGGCGTCCAATGGTTTCGCGAAATGCTTTAGCGGCCGGTTTCGATACGTTGGCGGATCGCCGCCTGGCGCGTGGCATCCATGGGGAATTTCCACATCAACGCGATGGCCAGCGCCTTCAGCAGAACCGGCACCAGGCCATAAAGGATGGAAAGCGCTGTCAACGCGCCGTCCCCGTTCGGGCCATCGGGGACAAAGCCGATGCGCCCCAGTATCATCAGCGCCGCCCCGCCAGCCAGCGCAAGCGAGGCCTTGGTTGCCAGCGACCACAGCGCAAAAAAGGCGCCGGTGCGCTGCCGGCCCGACCGGACGGTGTCTAGGTCGACCAGATCGGCCTGGATCGCCGAAGGCAGCGCAAGATCGGCGCCGAGCGCCAGGCCAGACAGCACGCAAATGACCGCAAAGGCCAGCACGTCGCCTTCTCGCAGCAAAAGAACGCAGGCGAAAATCGCGCTGGCATAGATCATTGCCATGCACCACAGCCGGTGCTTGGGCAGAAACCGCAGCGCAAAGGTCCAGATCGGCGCGCCGGCGACAGCCGCGCCGAAATATAGGATCAGAAGTGGGCCGCCCCAATCCGGCGCGCCAAGCCTGTCGGACACGAAAAACAGAAACAGCGTCGCCGGCAGGGCGTTTGCCGCCCCGTTGAGGATGTAGGCGATCAGCAGGCGGGCAAACATCGGCTCGGCCCGCAGAACCGACCAAAGCGTGCCGGGCGCAGCGTTGCTGCGCGAATGATCCCGCGGCTCGCCCACCCGCGACAGGCACCAAAAAACCGCCAACGGCAGGACGATCGCGATCATCCAGGCGACATTGCTCCTCCCCGCTGACCGCTCCGCCCCAGCGCTATAGAGACCGGCCGCCGCAATCGTCCCGACAAGTCCAACCGTGTCGCGCCAGACCGCGATGCGCGCCCGCTCCCGGTAATCGCCTGAAAGTTCAGCCGCCCAGGCGAAATAGGGTGTCAGCATCACCGTCCAGCCCAGCGTCAGCGCAAAAAGAAAGCCGGTGAACCACAGCGCGCCGGCCGTGTCGGGCGGTTGAAAAAGGCACCACACCGACACCATGACAAGCGGCGCACCGACAAGAAGCCAGGGCCGCCGCCGGCCCCAGCGCGTGCTGAACCGATCCGAAAAATACCCCATAGCGGGGTCGCTTATGGCATCGAAAAGACGGATCAGGATAAAGGCCGTCCCAAGAAAGCCAAGCGACAGGCCCCGCTCGATGGCATAGAACTCTGCCAAAAAGACGTAGACGGGAAAGTAAAGCGCGGCCAAAGGCAGCGAAGGCGCGGCAAAGGCTGCAAGCGTCGCCCGGCTTAGGGTCATTGGCGGCGCTGCGCTTTGGGCGAAGCGTGGCCGGGTTTTGCCGCAGGCCTTTGCGCCGCTCGGCATGGGCGGGCCGCGACAGCGGACGGCGGTCCGCCCTCAGACCGACAAGCCAGGCGGCTTAGTCCCAGATGCGCGCGGCGCTGCGGCTGACGAGCCGCCGCCCGAGGAGTCGTCACCCGACGAGTCACCGCTGACGAGCGGCTGGGGCGGCGTGAGGCTGACCTTGCCCTTGTCATCGATCTCGTCGACCTTGACCTCGATCGGCTGACCCAGTTCGAGGACGTCATCGACGCTGTTGATGCGCTTGCCGCCACCCATCTTGGAGATGTGGACGAGACCGTCGCGACCCGGGAGGATGTTGACGAACGCACCGAACTTGGAGATGTTGACCACGCGACCCATGTAGGTCTCGCCGAGCTCCGCCTTGGGCGGGTCGACGATGTTGAGGATCGCCATCTTGGCTTCCTCCATGCGCCACGCCTCGACAGCGCCGATCGTCACGATGCCGCGCGCACCGTCGTCGTCGACACCGATGTCTGCACCGGTCTCCTGCTGGATCGAGATGATGACCTTGCCCTTCGGACCGATCACTTCGCCGACCTTGTCGAGCGGGAGTGCCGTGATGGCGTCCTCCGTGCCGGCGACCTAGAAGTCCATGTCGCCCATCGCATCCTCGGCACCGAGGATGTCGGTGAGGGTGACGTACTTGCCGTCCTCGTGGATGAGGCCCATGGCGATACCGGAGACGTGGCTCCGGACCGGGACACCGGCGTCCATCAACGAGAGGCTGGACGAGCCGACCGAACCCATCGACGTCGATCCCTTGGACG